>JBMYPC010000035.1:0-25440 GCA_049599895.1 Bacteriovoracaceae bacterium
CAAAGACATTTCGTTACCTTAATTGAAATAGAGATCAAGGCTAAATTCTCTCTATCTTGCAGGATACTGACTAGATAAACTCACTTACTTTTTCTTTCTTGATCCATTTCTGGTAATGGCTGATTAATCATTTCTCTTTGTGCTGAAAAGAAAAAGGCATCCATGATAACTCGATTGAGTATGAAAGCACTTGCTGCTTTAAGATAGGCCAACTTTTTATTGTGCTGATTATCGCAGATTGTATGGAAAATATAATACTGAAAGGCCACATCTCTTGGAAGTAGCGCAAGCCCCATCCCCGATAAAAATGCATAACGATCAACTCCAACATCTCCAGTCAGATGCCAATCATCTTTTGTCAGAATGTTTTCTCGAACATCACTAGCGATATGCTCATCATAAGCTTGGGCAATAATCGCAAGAAAAAGCAATTCACTCACTCTAGGATCATCCAAGTCTTCGATGGTTAAGTTTTCCCAATTAACATCATCAGGTAAAAAAGCAGGAGTGTAGTCAAAACCAATCTTTCCTTGAAGCTCTTTAAAAAGCTTCTTAAATTCATATTTCCAGGTCATAAAAAACTTTTGGCTTTTTAAATACTCTTTAAGTTTTAACAACTCTTCTTGGCGGTCATCTGATTCAAAAATTTTCTTGGCCCTCTCTTCAAGGTTGTTATCTGAATCATCAAATAAATAATTAAAAACAACCGTCTCAGGGATTTTATAACCTCGTGAGAAAAGCCATTTATTCCAACCTTTCGTAAGCCAAGCAGAGATAGAACTTCCATTTCTCGCCATTATTCCAGCTGAGACATGCGACTTAAAAACTCCTGAAAGCATTCCAATAAAAAACTGGCCATAAAATCTCGCATCTTTTTCACGATCTCGGTTATGGTATGTGTATCCCGCGAGACTCACCCCAAGGCCCGACCAAACGGTGAACTTTTTAAAGAACTTACTACCACTATCTCTAATATCATTTTTATAACTTGAACGGCAGGCATAGTAGTTATAGCGATGGTTACGGTAAGCTTCTGAGCGAATTTTTCTTTCAAGTCCAGGAGTGTAGCTTCCTTTCTTTTTATGCTTTTCGATTTGCCCTTCGCTAATTCGAATTGATTTCTTTCGAATTCTCTTTTCCCAAGTCCAAAACTTCTTAAACTCTTTGGATTCCCGTGCACTTTTCTTAAAAAGAGCTTCGATTCTTTCAATGGCAATATTTCTTTTTCCAACGTCTGGGATACTCATTGTGTAGTAGAGGTAACTCTCAACAATTTCACGTTCGGCATTTGCAGGGATAAGAGAAAAAAGTTTTTCAGAATCAGTATAGGTTTCATTCAATTTTGAATGCTCGAGAATCTCGATTAACTCTTTTTTGGTGATAGCTCTTTTAGACTCTGGACGATAAGACTTAAGAGAACCGGATTTGTTAATCCACTTGGAAATGGAGCCCAGACAATTGGCTTGGGCCAAACTCTGACTAGTGAGTATTCCCACCAATAGAGTTATTTTTAAAAACTTCACTTAATTGATCCCACAAACATTAAGTTGAACTAATATATTTCATTAGGTTGATATAATATTAAGAAACTATCTGCATACTGAACTTTGCGACCCTGTAATTTTGATAAGCTCAAACAAACTTCTCGAAAAACAACGGTTTTTCAATACCTTACGATATTTTTTTGAAGCATTTCACCTAGACGGAAAGCCTTTTCTAGGGCCATGATTTTGGGGTTAACAAAAAACAAACATGCGCATGGAGTCAAAATGTCAGTAACACCAATCTCGGTTCAATCAAGACTAGCCCCTAACCCATCATCAACCCCTAAACTTTCTGTTGAAGTTCAATCGAAAAAGTATGGTGCTGTAAAAGTCTGTGACCCCAAAGCCACTCGGGCCCTCGTTCTTTTAATGAATCAACATGCTGTCATTGGTGGAGCTGCTTGCCATTGGGGCGGTCCTTCAGCATTTGCTGAAATCTCAAGTGCAGTCCATGGACTTATGTTTCAAGAGAGCCCCTGGTTTGAAAAATACAATTTTGTTAATGATGCTGGTCATGCTGAGAATGGAATTTACGCCCTAAGAGCTAATTATGGCCATGACAATTTAGACTTTGCGGCGCTTAAGAAATTTAGATCGATTGAAAGTAAGCTCACAGGTCACGGAGAATCTCATCTCAACCCTGAAGGCGTCCTTATTTCCAATGGCCCACTAGGAAGTGGTGTTCCTCAAGCTCAAGGTCTTGCCATGGCAGATAAGCTCACAGGTAATGAGAGAAAAACAATTTGTCTTCTCTCTGACGGTGGCGCTATGGAGGGAGAAACAAAAGAAGCTCTCGCAGCAATCCCAGGTCTTTGGGAAAAGAAAAAAATTAACCCCTTTCTTCTCATCATCTCAGATAACGATACTAAGCTCTCTGGAAGAATTACTGAAGACTCTTTTTGCATGGGAAAAAGTTTTAAATCATTAAAAGAACTTGGATGGAATCTTCTTTTTGTAGAAGACGGGCACAATCAACAAACAGTCTTTAATGAAATTGAAACTGCCCTCGATCAATTAAATGAACAAGGGCCAACCGCCATCGTCTTTAAAACGGTAAAAGGAAAAGGAATTCAAAGCACAGAAGAATCTTCTTCTGGAGGACATGGTTATCCTCTTAAAGCTTATGATGCTAAACTGACTGCTTTTCTTGAGGAGCTTTACCAAGGAGAGACTGTTCCTGAAGAGTTCTCCACTTGGGCCAATGAAATCCTAAGTTCAAAGCCTGAAGAAAGTGAAAAATCATCAGGAGGAGCTGTTAAAGAAAAAGTTCAGGTGGGAGTTTCTAATGCTCTTATTGATGCCGCTAAAAAAGGGCTTCCTGTTGTCTCTATTACAAGTGACCTTCCTGGGTCCACTGGTGTTGCTGGGTTTAGAAAAGAATTTCCTGAAAGATCATTTGATATCGGAATTGCTGAATCCAATATGGTCTCAACGGCCATTGGTTTTTCACTTAATGGTTACATCCCTGTGGTCGATACCTTCTCACAGTTTGGAGTGACCAAAGGAAACCTTCCGCTTATTATGTCGGGACTTTCAGCTGGACCATTAATCGGAATCTTTTCTCATACAGGTTTTCAAGATGCTGCTGATGGGGCCTCCCATCAAGCGACAACTTATATTAGTGCTATTGCTTCCATTCCAAATGTAGAAGTGATCTCTCTTGCTTCTTCTCAAGATGCTCATACATTTATCACGAAAGCGATCGATGATTTCGCTGAGGCAAGAAAAAATGGAAAGACACCGAAAAGTACCATCTTCTTTTTAGGTCGAGAGACTCATCCAAGAAGTTATATTGAAACTCAATCTGAGTGGCAAACACCTCAAGTCTTAAGTTCTGGAAAAGATGCCCTACTTGTCACCACAGGCCCACTTGTTGATCACGCCCTTTCAGCTTCAGAGCTTCTCAAATCAAAGGGAATTGAAGTTGGTGTCGTGAATCACTCTTTTCTTAATAACCCGAATACTGAAGAGTTCTCTAAACTCTTAAAAGACTCAAACAACACTCTTATTACGGTTGAAGATCACCAAACAAAGGGTGGGATGGGCTCACTTCTTACTCAGGCCTTAAACCAGGCAGGACATTATCCGAAATCTCTAAACATTGGGATCGAAGGAAAGTTTGGTCAGTCGGCATATAAAGCTGCTGAGCTCTATGGGCTTCATGGCTTTAATGCAGATGGAATCGCTGAGAAAGTTACAAAGTTTCTTTAAAGACTAATCAACAGTCGTCATTGTACAAGTCTTCGTTGTTGAGCGATCACAACGAGACTTGAGGGTGTATCCAGTGACAAACCCTCGATCATTACCATTTTTAAGGTTTATTGTGAGGGCATGCTCAAATTTAAAAACAGGGTCATTATTTGAATCTAAAGCAAATCTTCGGATTGTCAGCTTTGAAGTCGAAAGAGATTTATTAATTGAAAAGAAGTAGTGGTTTCTTCCTAAACGAATCGAATTTTTATTGCTTGAAGTTTTTAACTGAGTACAAAGCTGATTAATCGGCGTTGTTCGGTCTGTCCAAACAACTTCGTTACAAACACCATCTGTGGAATAAAAAATATGGTTTCCGGCCTGCTCTTTGATTTTGGCTGCGACAGTCGAACTGGTGAAGCTATCGGGAGCTGAGCATGTAGACTCTTTTTTTATAAAAGTTACGGTCTCCCCATCTTTCTTTGATTCGTACTCCCCTCTTTGAAACTCAAGAGCATTACAGACTTCTAAAACTTGAGAAACTTGAGTGGCATTAAAAATGACAGGATTATCTAAGATACTGAAAACGGTTGAGTTTTCAGGCGTCGCAGACAGCTAGGAAGCGTCAGCGCCCGGTGTTTCGAAGTTTTATTACTTGAAAATTAAACTAATACGACTAGATATCAAGACCAAGGTCTGCTTCCTGTCCCCTTTTCGCGCAACTGAGAGAAAGAGTTAACATTAAACATAAAATAAAAGAGTTTTTCATTGCAGGATCTTTGTAGGGGGTTCAAGCATAACGTTCATAAGTTTTCCCTCAGGAAGTCTTGCGATAAAACTTGAGCAGTTCTTTGCAATTCGTGGAAACTCCGAACACCATTCACGAACATTTTCCTTGAGAAGATTTTCTAAGTCTTCCATACTTTCAAAAGTCGAAAGATGAGAAAAATCGAAATAGAGTTCCCTACCATTTTTAATAATTTTGGCTTGGTAGCTTGGTGTAAATTCTGACATTAAGGAATTCTACTTAACCGATTTCATTTCTAGTAGACGCGGAGCTCAATGTATAAAACTTGTCTTCTTGTTTAATCAGGGTGTTAGGATAGGACCTACTGAATGTCTGACAGTTTACCTTGGGTTTCGTCAAACCTTCCATGTCTTCATCGAGACACATCGGGTCTTAGAACTCTCCTGGAGCACATTGAAGGCAAGTCAGACCGAGTTCTCGCCAGGTTTTCACCACTGACTTTCGATCATCCACAACAAAAAGAATTTCAAAAAATTGTTCAATATCGCGTTTATAGATTTCAGCTTTGATCTCAGAATCACTTCGATGGTCTTCATCTTCTCTCATCCACATTCGCTCATAGCTTACTTGATATTTTTTAAGCCAAGTCTCTGAGAGTTCCCGCATCCCTTCATGTCTCCCGGTCACAATTAGGATCTTATAATTTCGATCTAAACACATTCTCACAAGTTCTAAGCACCACTCATGAGGAGGATCAAGGTCAGCATCTTTAAAAAAGCCTTTCCAGTCTTTTGGTGTTTTTTCGAGATAATGTTCACGGTGCTCAGTATTTGAAAGAGTGCCATCAAAATCAAAGATGATGGCCTTTTCACGGAAGTTATTCATTTTGATCACCATTTACAAAACTTTCAATTTGATCTCGGGCCTGATCTTGATCGTACTCATCTGAGTTTAGAACACTGATGAGTTTAAGAGTAATCGTTCTTCGTTTAAAAGGATTAGGTAGGCCTTTAAAGGGAGGGAGAACCCCTAGGCCTTTAGGGTGGCCATAACTTGTCCAAGAACCCCAGAGTCCTTTGATACCAGCAACACAAATAGGAACAGGGTTGTCTTTAAGAATTTTTAAAATTCCTGGTTGAAACTTTCGAAGCTCGCCGTCCCTAGAAATCCAGCCTTCAGGAAACAATCCTAAAACTTTGTTCTCTTTTAAAGTGCGATCAATATCGAGAAAAGCTTGATTGAGAATTTCTTCATTTTCTTTTTTAGGAGCAATGGGAATTAATTCCATATGCCCAAAGAACCACTTGAGAAACGGATGAAAATAAAAACTGTGATCAATGACATAATAAATTCTGTGCGGACAAAGATGGCTTAATAGAATCCAATCAATGAATGAAATATGATTTGCCACAACGATATAAGGTTCTTTCTCAGGAAAATCATCCTTACCTACGACTTTAACTTTATAGCCAATTCTTATGACAGCCCCAAGTAAATGCTTCCAAAACTCATAGGGTCTTTTAAAGTATTGCTTAAAAAAGACGAGAATCGACAGAAGACCAGCAATAAGAAGGATCAGTTTGACATCTCCCCCTTGAGCAAAAATTAAACTCATAAAAACTGAAGCCACTACCATATAAAGAGCATTGAGAATGTTATTATTAGCGATGAGCTTTGAGAGTCCCTCATCTTTGAAGTCGATCTGCATTTTTGAATAGAGAGGAACGATATAACCTCCACCAAAAAAAGCCACTCCAAAAAAGAGTACCGCATGACACCAAGACCCTGGAAATTCAAAAAAATCAGAGATTCCTACTTTCGTAAAGGAGTTGTACTGCTCAAGATTAAACGAGAGAAGTAAAAGAAGTATGGCCATGATCAAAAGGCTTAACTGAGAAAGACCAACAAGATCATCTCTTTTTGAAAACTTTCCAAAAAAGATTGAACCAATTCCCATCCCTACAGTAAAAAGAGCGAGGAAAAATGTCGCAAGGTTTTCATCACCTTGAAACCACTCTTTTGAAACAATCGGAAGAATTGTCAAAATAACGGCGCCAATACACCAATACCAAGAAATGCCATGAATGAGATATCTCGCCTTTTCATTTCTTTTGAAATACTGAAGATTTAGGCTTATGAGCTTAAGAGGGTTCGTGCTTTGAATCTTATCACTTACCTTTGCCTCTAACTTGGGGAGCCCAAGACTAATGATAAAACCAACAAGAGCAATCACCGAAGGAATAATCGCTCTTAACCAAAAACTGTCTCCCGCTTCTGAAGCTGTGTGTTGTCCCCCACCAAGCATCCCTCCTAAGATCGTTCCCAAAAGAATGCTAATGAATGTTCCACCTGAAACAAGAGCATTAGAACTTACAATTTTGTCGTCGCTTACTATCTCTGGAATGGTGCTGTATTTGAGAGGTCCAAAAAAAGCCGACTGGGCCCCCATAAAAAAGAGAACCACTAATAAAAGTTCAAATGATTCAAAATAAAAACCAATTCCGGCAATAGTCATAAAAATGAACTCGGTTACTTTAGTCAAACAAATCATCGAAGACTTAGAATAATGTTCGGCCATCTCCCCAGCGAGGGCCGAGAACAGAAAAAATGGAAGAATAAAAATTCCAGCACTTAACGAGACAACAATCTCTGGAGACAACCCAAAAACACTGATCCCTTTAAATGTGATTAAAATCACCAGGGCCGTTTTAAAGACATTATCGTTAAATGCTCCAAGAAACATTGCTCCGAATAATGACCAAAACCCTCGATCTTTCAAGTTGACTCCTTTTGCTCTGCAATAGATAAAAAAGTTTCTTTGATTATGACACAGACATCAATAAAAGGTATCATGGGCCAATAAAAAAACCTAGTAGCATATCTTAGTGTGCTGAAAACTAAAGACTGATTGAATATTATGAAACTCTACCATTACGTCCATTGTCCCTTTTGCGTCAGAGTCCGAATGGCCCTGGGCTATCTTAATATCAACTACGACTCAATCGTCTTACCTTATAATGACGAAAAGACTCCTGTTGATCTTTGCGAAAAAAAAATGCTTCCTATTTTTTCATGGGGCCCCGATGACCAATCCAATGAAAGTCTCGATATTATAAAAAGGCTTGATACAGATAATGTTTTAAAAAACAATCTTTTGGAAGATGAAGAAAAGCTAGGTGAGATCGAAGAGCTTCTGAGTAGCATTGGCTCCCCCACTCACAACCTTGCCATGCCGTATTGGATTTGGCTTCCTGAGTTTAATGTTGAATCAAGACAGTATTTTGTTGAAAAGAAAAGTCAAAAACGTGGACCGTTTCATGTTCTTGCACAGAAAAGACCAGTTTATTTAAAAGAAATAGAACCTGTTCTTAAGAGAGTCCAGGCCCATCTTCATCCCTTTTACTTGGGAGAACAACTTTCGATCTTTGATATTATGCTTGCTTCCCACCTCTGGGGTCTTTATGTGGTACCAGAGTTTCAGTTCTCATCCCAAATGCATAGCTACCTGCAAACAGTGAAACGCCTGTGCCAGTTTGATTACTTAAATGATCTTTGGACGAGACAAAACTTTTTAAAGTAAAAACTGAGAGCCTATAAGAAAAAGAGCAAATGAAATAAGAAGGTGCACACTAGGCCATTTCTTCTCGGCTAAGCATTCGACTGAGTTTGAAAAAAGACTACCTGTGATAGCAATCCCTGCAATACTGGCAAGATGCCCTGTTTGAACGGCGTTAAGATAAAGCCCAAGAGAAATAAAAGTCCCAAGAAGACTCCCAATCACGACCATGGATTTTTGCCTTGAGCTTAGCTTTTTAAATTTTTTTCCAAGTTCAAGAGAAACAAATCTTGAAATGATCACAAAAGCAAAAAGGGCCCCCAGACATCGATAAAAGTTTCCTTCTAAAGAACTTAATCTTGGATCAAGATCAAAAGCATAGCGAGTCACAACAATTCCGCAAGCATCCATTGAAACCCCAATAAGAGCGGCGATGAGCCCCTTAAACTCCCAAGACTGATTCACTTTAAACTGCTCAAAACTTATGACAAACAAGCAACCCATAAAAAAAGCAATGGCAATCATTTGATTCATTGAAACGGCTTGCCCAAAAAGAAAAAAACTTAACACTCCAATAATAAGTGGCTGAAAGCCAAAGACTATCGAGGTTCGACCGGGACCAAAATGTTGAAAGGCCTTAAGAAGAAAAATATCGCCTATACCTAAACCAATAAAACCAGAAAGAAAAAGACCAAAGAATTGAAGTGAGTTAAAGAAATCAAAACCAAATGTAAAAACGTTAAAAACTCCAAAAGCAAACGTAGCAATCAGCGCCTTAATACAGTTCATCCACTTCGCCCCATTGAGGCGAGAGTACTGAGCAAAAATAAGAGAACCAATGGCGAAGGCCAGATTTGAGCCAATCACGTAATAATAGACAGAATGTTCTGGTTTTATCTCAAGAAGATTCACTTAATTCCTAGGAGTCCCTTTATCTTTTACTCTCCACATCGTAAACTCCCAAAAGAAATATGGAAACTACAGAATTAGACTTATTGAATGATTTTCAGAGCAGACTCGATGAAGATGAGCTCAAAACCTGGCAAACCAGGGCCAAAAAACTTCTTGAACGTCAGTTTAGAGCCGATAAACTTCCAAAGCCTAAAAACCTAAGGCCTGAAAATCTAAGGCCCGGCTACGTAATCGAAATTGGTTCAGGAACAGGAGACTTTGCTCTTCAATTTGCGATGGCGAATCCCAATCGACAGTTAGTTGCAATGGAACATACTCGAACGAAGTTTAAAAAATTTCAAGATCAACTTAATAAAATCCAAGAGGATCAAGACCTTTCAAACCTCCATGCTTTTCATGAAAATGCTATTTCTTGGATTGCTCATAATGCCGGGCCTGAAGAAGTTGAGACAATTTATCTTCTTTATCCTAACCCTTTCTTAAAACCAAAAGATTGGAACTGCAGATGGCATGCTCTTCCCTTCTGGGGATATTTGATCAAGTGCCTTAAACCAGGCGGAACTCTTATTGTTGCAACAAACATACGAGAATATGCTGAAGAATGCCTCTTCTTTAATCATTATTGGAATCTTGAGTGTACTCTTCAAGAAACAGTGGGTTCTAAGCTTAGTCCAAGGACAAAGTTTGAAAAAAAGTATCTCGAAAGAAATGAAACTTGTTATAATCTCACTTTCACAAAGTCTCGCTTATAAAGAAGATATGGAGTCGGTATGAGTAAAAAAGTTGCTGTGGTTCTTTCAGGTTGTGGTTTTTTGGATGGAGCTGAAATTCGAGAATCCGTTCTCTCTCTTCTCACTCTTGATCAAAACAACGTTGACTACGATATTTTTGCACCAGACTTAGACCAACACCACACAATCAATCATTTAAAATCTGAAGAAGTTTCCACAAAAAGAAACATCCTTGAAGAGTCAGCTCGAATCGCAAGAGGAAAAATCAAACCTTTAAGAGATTTAGACTCTCATGATTACCAGGCCCTTGTAATTCCAGGAGGTTTTGGTGTGGCGAAGAACCTTTGTGAATTTGCTTTTAAAGGCTCTGGAGCTGAAGTCCTTCCTGCAATGAAGGAAATCGTGACAGGTTTTCACACAAACAAAAAACCTATTGCGGCCATTTGTATCGCTCCAGCACTCATTGCTTTATGTCTTGGCGACAAAAAAGTCGAAGTGACTATAGGAACTGATGTTGAAACAGCTTCTGAAATTGAGAAAACAGGGGCCAAACATATTAATAAAGAAGTTCATGAATTTCACACTGATGAAGCAAACCTAATTACATCAACTCCAGCTTATATGTTTGATGATGCTGGCCTTGATCAAATTCAGTTAGGAATCAAAGGCTGTATTGAAAAGGCCCTAAACTTTTAATTCGCTTTCGCTTTAGATGTTTTGAACTCTGAATTATGAGCAAGCTTTCTGTCATGCTCCTGGGTCTTTTTCATCGCAAGCCCTTGAGCAGCTTTTGCATCTAGCATTCCACCTGACTTACATTTCCCAGCAAGCTTTTTGGTTTTGCGACTGGACTCTAGAATAATCTTTTTAATATCTTCAACTGAAAGTGTTGGATACTGTGACATTAAAAGAGCTGCAACACCTGTCACGAATGCCGTTGATTGAGATGTTCCCGTAAGGTGTCCCGCTCCGCTTGAACTTGTGTAGGCAGAATTAATACGAGATCCAGGCGCAGAAATATCGGCGGTTCTTTCTCCCCAATTCGAAGAAACGTTGAGGGTCCCTTTTTTATCGTGATTAATGACCGTAATCATGTTCTTAAGTTTATAACTTGCAGGGAAGTAGAAATTTTCTTTAGAGTCGATATTAGAAGCTTCATTTCCTGCTGCAGCCACAACAAGAATCCCTTTCTTTTCTGCTTTTTTAAGAACTCTTAACTCATCAATTGAAGCTCCTGCTCCACCACTAGAATAATTGATGATATCAACATTTTGCTCAATAGCATATTCTAAGGCCTTCACCGTTGAAGTCAGGTTGTCCTTATTTTTCACATTAGGACTGTAGTATTTAAGACTTAAAATTTTCACATCCGGAAAGATTGAACGAATGATTCCCGAAATATGAGTTCCGTGCCCATGCTGATCAGCTGGAGCATATTTATTTTTTGCATCTTTAGAAAAATCAATTCCAAACTGATTGGGCTTAACAGACTTCCCAGGAAGATAAAGATTATCTTTTAAGAAAGGATGTTTTGCATCGATTCCGGTATCAACAACAGCAACAACAACCTCTTTTTTGAGTTTAAACTTTTTCCAAGCTTCAACGACGTTAATCGATGAATCAATTTTTGGTGATAATCCCCATGAAGAAAATGTGGGATTAATTTTATAAAGACTTTCACTTGTCTTTATATTTGATTCTTTCTTTTGGATTTTTCGATGCAGTCGCGAGTCCGACTTGCGTTTCTTTAAATCCTTTTTGAAGTCCTTTGCAGTCACTGTTGACGTACAAAATAAAACACCAGACAAAATTAAGGAAATACTCAGTCCCTTCATAGATTTTCGTTCCTTCAGCTTTTAAACCAATATTCAAGGCCCATAAGCTTTTTTGCTTACGTACCTAAAATTAAGTCTAGTCGTTTGCTCGGTTTATTTGGGTGACAAGAGAAAATATTACACAGGCTCTTAAGGCTTAGACAGTAGCTAACCTTTTGAAGTTACTAAATTAAGTCAAAATTGGCGAATAATCTTTTTTCGCAGGAACGCTGACAACCTCTCTATCAGGGAGGATCAGAGCACTTAGCTGTCCACCATAAACACAACCACTATCAAGCCCGATAGTGTTTTTCCTTTGATTGAGACCATTTGCAGCCCAATGCCCGTAGACGATTAATTTCTCACCTTTATAGAGATCAAACCAAGAAGGGTTATCAAGACTGCTAAAGTCTCCCTCTCCTCCATCCCAGGTACGTATCAAGGTGAGAATTTGACGAGGATGATCTTTGAGTCGAATCCCAGGGGCAACACCTGCATGAACAACGATAAAATCAGATGTTTCAATATAAAGAGGAAGCTGCTCTATCCAATTAACAGCATCAGAAAGTTCTTCGCCAAGCTTTTCGATGAGTTTGTTAAAATAAAGATTATTGAACTTCCTCTCATCTTGAGTTCTCGTGGCATATCGATAAAATGCCCAATCATGATTTCCAAGAACAGAATAGACCTCTTTTCCTTCAGCTTGTTGTCTCATTATCCATTTAAGCACTTCAAAGTTCTTTGGCCCTTTATTAATGAGGTCCCCTACAAAATAGAGACAGTCTTTATTTGAGTTGTACTTTAGTTTCTTAAGAAGATCGAGAAGCTCATCAAAGCAGCCATGAACATCCCCAATAAAAAGATTTCGATTTATTTTCACTTTGGACATAACACACGATTTTACCAAAGTTTAATAGTTAAGGCCAAAGAATGATTTGTGATATAGACAGTGGCAAAATTATTAAACCAAAGACAAAACCGGCTTCCCACCAAGATCCTCTGTAGGGATAATACGTAATGAATCCCTCTTTGATCTTAGAGCAGATTGAATCTTCTCCTCGCATGGCCGTAACTGAAAAGCGCCCACTTTTAAAACCGAGAAATTGAGATTTATTATAGATGGTTCCCGTGTCTTTAAATTCATTGCAATAGAAGACGTTCTTATCGATATTCGTATAGTGAGTGGTGATTCCCCCATGTCCATAAACAAAGTCCATGGCCTTCGCTTTCCAAGAGAAAAGAAATAAGTATCATGGAATTAAGAAAAAAGCGTCTTAAGCAGACAATAGGACATATTGCCTGCGAAATTAATAGGATACAATCGCTGAGAAACTACAAGCTTTTTACAAACTGTCTAAACAATCGTCATATATCCCACCTAACCACCTGATATCACGAGCATCCTTTTGGTCTCAATATTGCTTAAATTAAAGTACATCATTTTGGAGTCAATATGCTTATTAGGGGTTTTATACTCTTATTTCTTTTTGTCCTTGGGACATCTTGTGGCCTTCTCTTAGAAGGAGATGTCATTGAGGGTGAAACAAGACAATTCGATTCGACAGACGCGGCAATTCAGCCCTATGTCGAATCTTTTGAAAAAGAAGGCAGAAACTATCTTGGTGTCAGTGATTTCAAAGTTGGAGATATTCCCATCAACTTTGGTGAGACTCCAGCAGAACAATATGATGGAGTTTGTATAAAGTATCCCAACGGAACTCGAGAAATTCTTCTCAAAAAATCTTGGTGGAATAATGCAAGTGAAACGCAAAAAGAAATAATTGTTTTTCACGAATTGGGTCACTGCCGCTTAAACCGAAAGCATAATGAAGTCATTTATGAAAATGATTCACCAGAAATTAAAATAAGTCTTATGGCCTCGATTGTTCCCTACCAAGCTTATTACACAGCTTATCGCGAAGACTATCTCCGTGAGCTTTTTAAAGCCGATACGAAATCATTCGTGGCCACTCTCAATGCAACTTATAACAATGACGATGATGAATAAGACTTTACCAAGCTCGTTCGAGGAACTTAATAATCTTTTTCTTACTAAAGTACGCTGAAACCACTGTCCCCAGGTGATCTTTATCAGTATACTCCACATGAGGAGTTCCTATAGCATCTCTTGCCATATACTGATACTTCGTATGAACAGATGTGTCTTTTTTTGAAATTTTAAGCTGAATGGTATCGGGATTGATCATTCCAATATTATCAAGTGGATCAACCGTCATAACTTCTTTTAGAGCTTTTCGATAGGCTTCTCTATCAGTAAGACCAAGCTGTTTCATTTTGTGATTTCGATAATCCTTAACAAGGTCTTGTTCTGAGTCTGCGAGAATATCTGCAATGCTCACTCCACCAACATAAGAGCTACCACTTTTTATTCGAGAGTCCACACCCATAAGAGTGAAAAGTCTAATTCCACCAAGGCTTGCACCAAAAGCACCGACTTCTTTAGGATTAACAACTCCAAGACTCATAATGTGATCAATTGTGAGTCTCGCTTGAACAGTCGCTCTCACTAAAAAACCGTCAATATCAGTAATAGGTCGCTTAAGATCACCAATGTTCTCACTAAGCTTAGCGATAACTGCGTGATAACCTCTTTTCGCTGCATAAGTTGCAAGACTTGTCTCAACGAGAGTCGTTCCCTCCAGAGTTGGAAGAATAACAATAAGAGGTCTTGGTCCTTTTTTGATCGATTGATAAAACATGAGTTTCGTTCTTATTGTTCCAGAAGAGGTATTAAAAGGACTTTCAAGAACCCCCTCGAACTTAGTGTACTTATCACACTTCCCACGTCCACCAGACTTTGGAATTCGATGTTTTTTACAAACGTTTCGATTCATTTTCTGCCATTTTAAAACTTTGTAGTTGGGGTTGTAATCAAATCTGCTATCGGCAGAAGCTGAGAATGTGAGTGTGGTCAATACGAATAAAAAAATACTCGTGAGAATAAAACGAAATTCCTTCTTCATTTAATTTTCCTTTTCTAATGTAATTATACATGGCTTTACGGTCGGGGCGTAATTAGGGGTGAATTGCTTCCTCTATTTCTTTTTGACGAGCAGTATTTTCCATAAAAAAGGGCGATCGAAATCGCCCTTGATTTGAAAAAATACTTGAATTTTAAAATCAGCCTTAAGCTGCTTTCTTTTCTTCTGTTCCTTCCGGCTGAACCTCTGGGGTTGCTTCTGCATCAGTTTCAACAGGTGTAGTCTCTTCAACAATTTTCATTTTAGGCACTGAACAGCTAACAACAGCATGCTCAAGGTCAGTGGTTCTAAACTTTGTCCCCTTAGGAGGAGTCAAATCTTTTAAAGACCATTGTTGATGAGAATCAAGCTCAGTGACATCAATCACAAAGCTTTCAGGAATATTCTCTGGAGTTGCTAATAAATGAACTTCATTCATTTGCTGCTGAATGACTCCGCCAGTTTTTGCACCTACAGCTTTTCCTGTAATAACAACCGGAACCGTCACATGATTTTCAACACCTTTTTTGAGCTGATGAAACGAGACATGATGCCAGTTCTTTCCAAGGTTATCCTTTTCAATATTGTCGAGGTTAACGAGGTACTGCCCCTTTCCTTCAACATTTATTTCAAAAACTTGGTGTCCTTCTTTAACAAAGTTTAATAATGTTTGTTTCGGAACTTGAACAGGTACTGAATCTAGCCCTTTTCCGTAAATAACCCCAGGAACCCAGCCTTCGCTTCTTAGTTTCTTAGGTGAAGAGTTTTCAACGTCTCGATAATTTGATTTAAGTACAACTTGCTTCATGGATGCACACTCCTTAAATTGATAATGCTTTCGCTCATAGAGCTTATCGATCATTTGATGCTAAGCTTAAAAAAACTCAAATTACTCAAATATAAGGGGAAATTTTGACCATATTCGCTGGTTTAAGGTAGTATTTTTCCATGAAGTTTACTCTATCAAAGTCTTTCGGTATTCTTTGCGCCCTTAGCTTTCTCATTGGAGTCGGGGCCACTTATTACCTCAATTTTTTCCAATCAGACGAGACGAAGATAAAATCCGCATCAAATATAAAACCATCCCCAAGATCGAACACAAATATCGATATTTCGGGAAATCCTCCAAAGCAAGCCAGCCAAGATGAGCTAGGCCTCCCTAATATGGGAGACAATCATGAGGGGGCTTTAGGCTTTATGAACGATAAGGGTCTTAAATGGGGTGCATTACGAGGGCTGACGAAAGATAAAAATGGTAAGTCTAAGGTCAGTGCAGAACTCAAAAAGATTCTTAAAAACAAAATCACTCTCAAGGGCTATATGCTTCCCACAGATTTTTCAAAAAAGAAGATCACTGAATTCCTTCTTCTTCCCTATATTCCTTCTTGCATGCATATTCCCCCACCGCCATCGAACCAAATCATTTATGTGAAACTTCCTAAGGGGAAGACCACTAAGATTACTTATTTTCCGGTAGAAGTTACAGGTATGGTGAAAGTTGTTTACAACGAAGAGCTAGACTCTGGTTTTGAAATGAATTCTAACAAGGTTAAAGAATTGGAGCCTCAGTAATGACATTAAAAGCTAGCATCTTTTTGGTCTTAAGCTCTCTTTTCACTATTAGCTTGATGGCCAACGAATACAAGCATCATGACCATCACGATCATTCTCGAAACCTAGGGGCCCATGAGCATGGCTCAATTTCATTATTAATTGCAGTTGAAGAAAATAAAATTGATATCATCCTCGAAGGACCTTTAGAATCCTTTACAGGAGTTGAATCCTCCACAACGATTAAAGGAAAACAAAAAGTCGAAGACTTGAAAAAGAACTGGTCCAAATTAGTTGATAAGATTATTGAAATTCCCAAACAATTGAAATGCAAAATTATTGAAGGAAAAAAAACAAAAGTCTCTATCATGGAGAATCATCATGATGGAGAAGCCCATGACAACATCAGTTTTGAGGCCCTTAAAAGTTGTGAAAAATCTCCTGAAAAAGTCACAATTCAATCTCATATATTTAAGCAGTTCAAGAATGTTCATAAAATTAAAGCGGACATTCTTCCAAAAGAACTTCCTCCCTTTACTAAAACCTATAAAAGAGAAGATAAGAAGCTTAGCTTCGATCTTTCGATATAACGACCTATGGAAGCAAAAACTTCAATTCTTAAACTTGAACATGTTCAGTTTAGCTATGAAAGCTCAAAACCAATCATTGATATTGAAACTCTTAAACTCTCTCAAGGAGAAAGAGTTTTTCTTCATGGCCCAAGCGGCACTGGAAAATCGACTCTTTTAAACCTTATTTGCGGAGTCTTAGACCCTTTGTCTGGAAATATCACCTTCAACCAGCAAAACCTTGGAACACTTTCAAGTTCAAATAGAGACAAACTAAGAGGCTCTGAATTAGGAGTGATTTATCAAAGTTTTAACCTGATCTCTTATCTTTCCCCTCTTGAAAATATTCTCCTTCCAGCTCGACTTCACAGAAGAGGAGATTTTAAATCTTTAGAGAGTAAAGCGGATGATCTCCTCGAAAAAATGAACTTAAATGAGGTAAAGGATCAACCGTCATCAACACTCAGTATGGGACAACAGCAAAGGGTTGCAGCTGCGCGGGCCCTTATTCTCTCCCCCAAGCTCATTGTTGCTGATGAACCAACATCGAGCCTTGATCAAAAGAATACCGAGCTTTTTATGGAACAGCTCTTTCTCTGTGATCCAAAGACAACAATTCTCTTTGTGAGTCACGACCAAAGTCTTGAAAAATATTTTCAAAAATCTTATTCCCTTGAAGAAATTAATAGAGGGAGAAAATCCTAATGACGTTTTTCCTCACCCTTAAATCTTTAAAAGAAAGAAAATTCTCTAGCTTTCTTTGTATTCTTTCCGTGGCCCTAAGTGTCTGCCTTATTCTTAGTGTGGGGCGAATTCGTGATGCCGCAGAAGATAGCTTTACCAATACAGTCTCAGGTGTGGATCTCGTGGTTGGAGCAAGAAGTGGTGATTTAAATCTTATTCTTTACACTCTTTTTCACATGGGTTCTCCAACTAATAATCTAAGGTTTTCGACTTTTGAGACTGTAAAGAAAATGCCTGAAGTGAAATGGACGATACCGATATCTCTGGGGGACAATTTTAGAGGTCATCGTGTTATTGGGACGAACTCCGATTTTTTTAAACACTACAAATACGCCGATAAGCAACCTCTTGAGTTTTTAACCGGTGATCAATTTAAAAAGTTTCACCATGTGGTCTTAGGGTACGAAACGGCAAGGAAACAAAGAACAAAGGTAGGTGATTTAATTACCCTCACTCATGGTGGCGGGCAAGAATCTCTTCTTGATCACGACAATATTAAATTTGAAGTGACTGGCGTTCTCAAACAAACCTTTACACCAATCGATAAAGCCGTTTTTGTTTCTTTAGAGGGAATGAAGGCCATGCATGTGGGCTGGGAAACCGGTATTCCTGAAGATGTTCCCACTTTAGAGGAACTCCAAACCCAAGACCTCTCGCCGAGATCTCTTACAACATTTCTCCTTCAAACAAAATCAAAGTTTCAACTTCTAAGGCTTCGAAGTAAACTCGCAAACTTTCAAGGAGAGCCTCTTTCAGCAGTTATTCCAGGACTTGCTCTCAGTGAACTATGGACTCTTTTGGGACAAGTAGAAGCAGGGCTTCTCTTTATCAGTATCTGTGTCTTTATCGTTGCCCTTTTAAGTATCACCATCGCTCTCATGACAAACCTCAAAGATCGAAAACGAGAACTTTCTATTCTAAGAAGTATTGGAGCCGGACCTCTGCTCATCTCAAGTCTTTTAATCGTGGAAAGTTTATTTCTCAATATACTGGGAATTATCACTGGAGTTGTCTCTTTGTTTCTTGGCCTAAAAGTGATCTCTCCCCTTATTGAAAGCCTTTATGGAGTTCATATTCCCCTTAGCTTCTTAAGCTTAGAAGAGCTTCAAGTTTTAGGTATTTTTCTTGCTTGTGGTTTTTTGAGTGGAATTATCCCAGCAATTCAAGCCTATCGAACAAGCTTGCATCAAGGACTTTCTCTTTAGTCTCTATCTTATGAAAAAACCGAGAGGAACGAGGACAACCAGAGACGCAGGAAGAATGATTCCTAGCCCAACGAGAACGATGGCCACTATTTTCATCAAAATTTGCGCGAATTGTTTCATGTGTTTTAGTATACAACCCATCTAATAAAATAATCAAGCAGCAGGACAAGCAATAATGATGTGGACGATTATAGGTTTTGGAAGAACAGGTCATTACCTCGCCCAAGAGATTGAAAATATAGGCGGAGCCTGGTTCGGAACGAAACGCCAAGAAAATAAAGAGGCAGGTATTAAAAGTCTAGACCTCTCCTCTATCGACACTCTCCCGTCTATGGAAGAGCTGAGTCAACTCTTTGAAGGTCGAGTCGTTGTCTTTCTCATTCCACCATCGTCTTATCATTCAGAGGTTTTTCAATACCTTTGCAATAACTTAAAAACCTCAGCACAGCTCTTTGTTCAAGTTTCCAGTACTTCAATCTTTGAAAAAAATCATGGTGAAGTTTTTGATGAAACATTGCCTGAGTTTGAAAGTGAACGGGCAAAAAAAGTATTTGAAGCTGAAAACCTTTTTGTTGATCTTGCTCAAAGCCAGTCTTGTCCACATTTTAGGATTCGATCATCGGGACTTTTCGATGATCAAAACCATCCTGCCTATTTTTTGAATAAAAAAGAAGAAATCAGCTTCACAGATAAAGAAAGGCTCTCTCTTATTCATAGAAGAGAACTTGCAAGGGTCATTCTGTGGGTCAAAGAAAACTTTGCAGATCTTCCTTCTGTGCTCAATGCTTCTTATCCAACAAGCCAGACAAAATATCATTACTATGAAAACTTGTTTAAAACCCTCGGTTTAAAATCTCAGCTCAAGGTTATTCCTGACAATTCTTCTTGGCGACATATTGTCCCTAAGCTTTTAATCAATAGTGGATTTAAGTTTCAAAATGATCCCAATGGCTTTAAAGCCTAGAGACCAAATCACTCCCTTCTTGTAATTCAAACAGGGAAAGCGATATACTAAAAACGGTTGAGTTTTCAGACGTTCACTGAACAGCAAAAGTGTCCAGCGGACAGTTTTGATGACCAGGGAATCTCTTAAAGCGTCAGCGCCCAGTGTTCCAAGGTTCCTTTACTTGAAATCTAAACCAGTACCACTATATAATACCTCTATGAATTGGCGCACCTGCAAAAGCCTTATTTTTCTCTTTTCTGTCCTTTTGTCTCTAACAACAAAAGCTCAAACAATCCTTATCGATCCTGGTCATGGTGGAATTGACTGCGGAGCCAAGCAATTTTTAAAAAAGGGAAATAAGACAGTAAAGTTTTGCGAAAAAGACCTAGTTCTCCAACTCTCAAAAGTCATCAAAAAAGAACTTGAAAAACATTATCGAGTCTATCTCACTCGTAGCTTTGATAGAACACTCTCCCTCGATCAAAGAGCAAAGGTCGCTGATAAAATAAAGGCAGATCTCTTCATTTCAGTTCATGCCAACTCTTTTACTTCTGAGGCACCTAATGGGTTTGAAACTTTTTATCTCAGCAATAATAAGGACAAGGCCGTCGCTAAAATTGAGAGTGTTGAAAACAGAGACGCCACTGGGCAAACCCTTATCGTAAATCAAATTCTTGCTGATCTAGTGATTGAACGAACTGCCCCTCGCTCTAAAATGCTCGCTCATTTAGTTCACAAAAATATCGCTAAGAACATTAAAGTTAAATATCAGCTAAAAGACCGAGGGGCCAAGCCCGCACTTTTTTATGTCCTTGCCTTGTCAAAAAGACCTAGCGTTTTATTAGAGCCAGGCTTTCTTTCAAATAAGCACGAAGCGAAGCGGCTTCGCCATAAAGACTTTCAATTGAGTTACGCTCGAGGAGTTGTCGAGGGTGTGATTCAATACTTTAAGTATCTCAAAAAGAAACAATAATTTACTCGACAACAATCTCGAGAAAATTATCACTACAATAGAACGACGTAATTGGTTTTGAATCTGATTTTCCATCCTCTCCAACAGTCAGGACAGCATCAGGACTTACCATATCTCTTACATCTTTAAGTTTTGTTAGGAACTTCTCTGGGGCCCAGGGAATAAAATGTGAACGATCAACTTTAAGAGTGATTTGATCAGCTTTGAAATCAATGTGATGAATAAAAAATTTCTTATTATTAAAGATAACTTCAACGTTTTGTGAACCTAGCTTTCCTTCAGAAAATAATGATTCAATTTTTTCAAGACTTTCAATGTACTTCATTTATGACCCCTTAACTCTTGAAATCATTCTACTCCGACAATTGAAAAAGTGGAACCGCTAGACAAAATAAAGTTGCCTAGAGCTTAAATTTTTAGAGTTTGTAACGATGACAGAGAAACCCTGCGTCAACATCAGAGGGTTTAACATTCTTAGCGGCCATGAGGAGATAGCAATCTTCAGGGGCTTTATAGAGTCTCTTTTCGTCTTGAGCATAGACTTGATCTTTGGCCAGAAATATTACTGTATCTTCCTCAGAGAGAATAAACTTAAAGCCATCACCAGGGATGATTTTATCAATAATCACATAACGATGATCGTCATGAATGATGGTATGTCCAGCCGCTTCAAATTCATTGGCCTGAATTTCATCAGGATCCACCATATCAAAAACCATAAGGCTTCTTTGAATTATTTCTTCAGCAACAAAGTGAGCAAACTTACTATTATGGTTTCCACATTCTACAGCAAAGGCCAATGCCCCTCTTTCATAGGCTTTTTCAATAAGAAGCCCAGAGAGAAAGTCTCTGTCGTAAACGAGGTGAGGAAATGGAAATTCGAGCTTTGAAACAAAGTCTCTCGAATTGAGCTGACTTTTGCCATAAATCAGAATCTTCTCATCTCCTCGGCTGACACTGTGAAGATCAATCAAAAGATCAAATGGCTCAGCCTTTTCAAGAATTTCCATAATTTCATACGAGCGCTGTATCTCATAAGCTTGAGTGTCATAATGCTCATTTCCATCTCTTCGAAAAGCTCGGTTGAGGTCGTAATCAAGATACCTCACATCATCTTTATAAGCACTGGGATTACCTAATATGAACTGAATTTCGCCCATTACGAGGGCCTTTTTGCCATGCAAACGATTAAAAACATGAAAGATGGCCTCGACCCCAGCTGGCTCGTTTCCATGGGTTCCTCCAATGACAATGATTTTTGGCCCATGGACATCAGATTTAATAGCAATGTGGCCTTCAAAATCAGAAACTTGATTTTCTTTAAAAAAATGAAGGATGTTTTCTCTATGGAGCATGCTTTGAAATCGTTTTAATACTGGTTTAAGAGTTCTTCAAGGTCTCTTTGTATCCTATTTACTTCATCTTTTGAACCACCAATAACGGTGTAACCTAATTTTCCATAGACACCGAATGAATTCAGCATATGAAATACAGCTCCAGATGACTTCTCTTTGTTAAAAATGATGTTGTGCTTTGATAGATAGCTTAAAAGGTCGCCAGGGCACTTGCCCTTAAACTCATCACGACAAAAATTATCATTGGCATTGTAATAGACAGCTCTTCCATTTTTATCAACTAAGACACCCTGATCTTCATCATATTTTGATTCTGTCATTAGCTTTGTGGTTTGATAAGGATGAGTTGTTCCCCCTTGTCTAATATTGACTTCAATCACCTTAATATGACGCTTTCCATCTCGTTTGTAGACAATAAAATCCACAGAGAAAAATCCAATGATTCCTTCTTTTGCAAGCTCTTGACCTATTTTCTTTGTATAGGTCGATAATGAGTCTCTAATATCATTTCCAGCAGGAAACACGCACCCTAAGTACTTCATCCCCGATTCATCAAGAATCTGGTTATGGGTTGAGAGCAGTCTTACTTCAGAGCGAGGTGTGATATAACCTTGAGCACTTGGAGAATAGAAATCTTCTCCACTTAAAAAGACTTCAACAATTCCTCCAGCACGAAACCTTTCAAGAAAACTTTCCAGAGTAATGCTTTGGTTTTGGAATTTCATCTGTTCAAGCTTCGATTCAAGATAGGACAGTTTCTCAGAAAGAGTCCATGATTCAAATGTTTCAAAGGCAGTATCAAATTGAATTTTTGCATTTCCTTCACCAGACACTCCAGAGTCAAGTTTTACTAAAAATATTTGAACTTCAGGGTTTCTTCGCCAAGTATTCATAAGAGCAAAAAGAATATCTTCTTTTGATTTTAAATCTTCTTGCCCATCAGGGTGAGGAATTTGCGCCCTATTAAAAACGACTTTATTCCCTGACTTTGTTTGCCAATAATGAAGGTCTGGATGACAACCAAAAACAGGAATGCCAAGGCTTTCAGCCAACTTCTTTTCACTCTCAGAGTAAGTAAATGGCATTAAAAAACTAGCGTTTCTAATAATTGAATTTCGTATTGCTTGTAAGGCCTTATCAGACTTCATCACTTTTTCGCTTAAAGGCCCTTGGTGCTGACTGTCGCAAAGATCAAAAAACTGTATTCTTTTTTTGATTTCATCTGTAACGCCAACACAACTTAAAAGGTGCTTAACATTTTCAGTTTCTACAGGATTTGAAGAGAGATAAAGAACATTAATATTTTCTTTTGTGGCATAAAGAATTTGCCAAAGGCTTCTCATCTCATAAAAATCAATCCCCTTGATATTTTCAACATCTTCTCTTTTTAAAGAAATTGAAGGACAAGCAACGATTTGAACTTGCCTTCCACGTTCAATTCGAGAGAAGACATTTTTAAGCTTTGCCATCTCAGTCTTTACACTTCTTTCAAGACGATGAGTCTTTAAAGTATTGGCATGAGACTTTGAGAAAAGATCAATAACCACACTTGAGTTTTTAGGGCCATTTTGTCCACCACGAAGCAGTGCTAAAATGTTTTGTGAAATGAACTTAGATTTAAACATTTTATTGCCCATGACTTTTCCTTCACTTACAAAGTACCTCTATCAAAGAGGTACAGAATGATTAAGGATATATAAGCAATTCTCATACCAGTTTGGTTAATAAGCTTTGCTCTAGTTCCTCATCAACTAACCGAAAATGTGTGTTCAGTGGTCATTAATAAGTACTTAGTAGTTAATCTCTTTCTACTGTCTAGAGTTTAGACACTCCAATTAACAACTAATAGTCTAATGCCAATCAGGATTCTCAGCAAGGGGCCTTTTCTTTACTCTAGTAGAACGCACAAGTGCTTGCCCAATTAAAAGAGAAATTAATTGTAAAAAACCTATAGGTACTATTCCAGTCATCATCTATAATAGAAGGATTGAAATGTAACGGAAAGGAATGAATCAATGGATTTCAACGATAGATTTTTAGGCTTTAGTAAACCCTTTATTGATGGTGTAAAAGAGGTCTACTCCACAATGATGTCAACTGAGATTCAAAACGATAAACCTGAAATTAAGCAGAACCCTACTTCAAAAGGTTTCTATTCTTCTATTATAGGAATGAATGGTGTCCTTGAGGTCGATGGAAACTCTAAGCAATTTCAAGGCTCCATGAGTATCACCTGGGAAAAAGAGGCTTATCTTAAAACCGCAGGTCAAATGCTTATGGAAGAGTACACTGAATTTAATGAAGAAATTCAGGATGCCGGTGCTGAGATAGTTAACATTGTTATGGGTAATGCTAAAAAAGTACTCGCAGAAGAAGGTTATAAAATTGAAATGTCCACACCTACAGTTGTCACAGGTGAAGACCATGAACTTGGTTATCAAAAATGTGTCATTACTATTGCAACACCATTTGAAAGTGAACTAGGAAAGTTCTGGCTTGAAATTGGTTATCGAGATCAAGACCAATCTTAAACCATCTGGTCAACAATACTTAAGACTTTTGCATAGTTTTCATCAAAGTAGTCCTTAAGACCATTCCAAGCATTCTTGGTTTTTTCTTTATCAAAATCATACTGATATAAAATTTCAAGAAGCTCTTCAGCGACAATAAAAACTAAAGATAAGTTTGAAAGAGCGCCACTATCAAGACCCTTAGGAAAACCGTCATTTTGTGGTCTTTCGTGATGTTGCTCAATGATCTTTATAGTCTCACTGCTGATTTCAGGAATTCCTTGTAATTTGAATGCTAGTTCTGTTCCATGGTTGAGAACTTTTTCTTGATCTTCTCGAGAAAGTTCTTTCATCCCAGCAGTTCGATAAACTCGAGCAAGTTTATCATCATCAAAAAGACTGTCGTGTAATAAGCAGGCAGTCATCATACTCTCAGTACTCTTGCCTTGATCCCAGCCTACCTTTTTTAAAATGTTCACAGCCAAATAACTCAACAAAATACTATGCTCTAAAATAAAGCTTCCCTTAGAAAAAACATTGGAAAAAAGATTGTATAGATCCTCGGAGCCTGTCACTTTTTCCATAATTGAGTCGACAACATTGTCGACAGACCTTTTAAGACGTGGGCTAATATCCAAATGTGAAATTTGTTGATAGACATAATCTAAGCCTAATTGATCAGCCAGGACTTTAGCCTTAGAGCTTCCTCTCTTCTTGGCTTCACTTAACTTAGAGCTTAATTGACCTTCATAGGCATCGAGAAACATATCCTTGTCTTTATACAGGATACAAAGATTTTGAACATTTTTCTCTTTTAAAGATTTGATTCGAGAATGATCGAGGGCCTCATCTTCATTAATCAGTTTGAGAGTTTTTCGTTTAGACAGTGGCAAATAAACATCCATTGGAAGCTTCTCAAAAATAAAAATTCTTGCAATGGGAAAGAAATAATACTCCGGTTTCGACTCTTGAGTCACTGGTTTAGAACGATTATCATTTTCACCTGTTAAATCCTGAAGATTAGATGAATGTCTTAAAGACCAATCGGCGTCTTCCTGCGCGGACTCCGATTCATTTTTGAGTGACCAATCGGCATCTTCTTGCGCGGACT
>JBMYPC010000036.1:0-24481 GCA_049599895.1 Bacteriovoracaceae bacterium
CTACCTTTGGTATTCTTACTGGTCTTTTAAGTGCTGACTCTGGAGAGCTATCTTTATTTGACGAGAAAGTTCTCAGAAAAGGAAAGCAGTTAACAAAAAGCAATCAGTATCGCTCCATTGGCTACCTTCCTGAAAAAGCTCCTCTTTATGGTTATATGAGAGTCAGAGAGTTTATTGAATTTGCTTACGATATTCATTCGCCATCGGGGATCAATAAAAAGTCAGCTCTTGATCGGGCCATTGAACTTTGCGGTTTGGAAGATGTTAAGCATCAGACGACTTCAACTCTTTCAAAGGGCTTTAAACAAAGAGTCGCTTTGGCCTCGACTATTGTCTATAATCCAAAACTTCTTATCTTGGATGAGCCGTTTTCAGGACTTGATCCAGAGGCGACGCATTCTTTAAGAGAGCTTATTTTAAAATTAAAAGGTGAACACACCATTATTTTCTCTTCTCATCAATTGAGTGAAGTAGAAAGAGTGTGTGAGCGTTTATCAATCCTTAAAAAAGGTGAAGTCATTTTTAATGGCAGCCAAAGTGAGCTTGCCAATGAATACGAAAGTAACCACTTTTTAAGAATCAACGTGGACTCGTGGCGACCTGAGATTGAATCAGCTCTTAAAGAGAAGTTCTCTCTTGAGTTGATTGAAAAGAACTCTCTTCAAA
Organism: Bacteriovoracaceae bacterium; assembly: GCA_049599895.1. Taxonomy (GTDB): domain Bacteria; phylum Bdellovibrionota; class Bacteriovoracia; order Bacteriovoracales; family Bacteriovoracaceae; genus JBMYPC01. The sequence goes on from JBMYPC010000036.1 coordinate 667, forward strand.
CCAGTGGTCTTAGCCTTAAATTTAAAACCCCTTCAAAAGAAGGTGGGCATAACGATCTGATGAAGTTTCTTCTCGATAAAGATGTTTGCATTCATAGTATCGAGAAAGGACAGTCAAACCTTGAGGAGCTCTTTGAAAATACTCTTGCTTCAAACTTGGAGACTTTACAATGAACTCTTGGTTTCGATTGGTCTTAGTTCTCTATAAAAAAGAACTCAACTCTTTTATTAGAAGACCTCTTCTTTATGTGGTCCTAAGCCTTTTTCTTTTTTTAACGGGATGGATTTTCTTTAACTATCTTGCGGCCTTAAAAGAAATGACAAACCTTACTTTAGAACTTCAGGTTCTGAAGCCTTTATTTGGCAATGTGAATTTTATTTTTCTTTTCCTGGTCCCTCTTCTTACCATGAAAAGCTTTAGTGAAGAGAGTAGAGAAGGGACTTTGAGTCTTCTTCGTATGTCAAAGCTTAGTCATCTTCAAATTGTGGTCTCTAAGTTTTTGGCCTTACAAACAATTCTTTTTGCTTTTATTTTGATTCTTGGTCTTTATCCCTTGGTGCTCTATTTTTCTGGTTATGAAAATTTTGAAATTATTGCCAGCGCTCTTTTTGGGCTCTGTTTATCTAGTGCCACTTATATTATGGTAGGACTTTTTTGTTCAAGCTTAACTAAGAACCAAGTTTTTTCTGCGCTTTTAAGTTACACCATTCTTTTTTCAACAATGCTTCTCGTTTTATCGGCTAATGCCACATCAAATTATTTAGTGGCGCAAATTCTTCAGTACGCAAGTTTTCTCTATCACTTTGAAATGATGGCCCAAGGACTTGTGAGAAATTATAGCCTTATTTACTTTTTAAGCTTCACAGGACTTTTTGGAATCTTATCAAAGTACTCTCTTGATGCGAGGAGATGGTAATGGCGACAATTTGGACAATTCTTTTTGGAGTTCTGTTTATCGTTAATGTCGCCTCATGGGTGATTCTTTTTGAATACCGAGAGTTTAATTTGGGGCTTAGTCTGGCTTTGATGATAGTGGGATTAATTGCAGCCAAGCTGAATCAAAAAAAGATTCAAGACTTCTATCAATCTCAGTGGTTTAAGAACTTTTCAAAAAAGTTCATTAGAGTTTTTATTTGTTTCGGTATTTTGGGAATGCTGAATTATCTGGTTTTTAAAAACTCAAAGACCTATGATTTTAGTGGGCGCTTTGTTCATGGGCTTCCTCCGCAGCTTCAGACTCTGATCACAAGCTTTAAGTCACCTGTTGAAATTAAAGTTTTTTCACCTAAAAAGCATTTTGCTGTTTTTCAAAACTACCTTAAACAATTTGAGGAATATGGATCTGAGTTTCAAATTGAGTATATTGAGCCAAGTTTAAGACCTGATCTTGTTGAGAAGTTTGGAGTGACTTCAGAGCGTATGGTCTGGATGAAATACGGTGAGAAAGTTGTGAAGCTTTCTAAATTTACTCATCAAGACTTTGCTTCAGGCTTTCATCGTCTAAGTCGTGAGTATGAACTCAAAGTTGGTTTCACGACGAATCACGGAGAGCCAAGTCTTGAATCAAAAGAAAAAACAGGATTGTCAGCGCTTAAAGGATTTTTAAAAAGTAATGGAATTCAAACGAAACCCATTAATCTTCTTTCTGGTGCCTTAACTGAAAAAGAACTCGGTGAGCTTGATGCCATTGCCATTTGGGGTCCAAAGTCAGCCTTTTCTCAAGATGAGCTTTCAAGACTGCAAAACTTTTTAAATCAGGGAAAGAGTCTTTATATTGCGATTGATCCGACTCTTAATGCTGATCCTAATAAAGATCTAAGGTCATGGCTTGCGGTTAATGGAATCTTTATCGATAACGCTTTTGTGATCGATAAAAAATCTTTTGTGAATGGATCAAAAGGCTCAATTCCTTTGGTGAATAGCCAATGGGGTGCAAAAGATTATATGAAGCTTAGCTTTCCCGTCTTTTTTCCTCTTTCTGCACCGGTTTATACAACCCCAGGTTTTGAGGCCAACAATAAAAACCTAAAGGTTGAACCTGTTCTTGTCTCTTCTCATAAGCCTCATAGTTGGAGTGAAAGAAGCAAAGAAGAATTTTTAAAACAAGATCTTAAATACACAGAAGGTGTTGATGCTGAAGGACCTCTGGCTATGATGGTTCTTCTTAAAAACGAAAAAACTTCAATCTTAGGTGTTGGGTCATCAAGATTTGTCGAAAATCAGTACGCAAGGTTTTCCAATCATTTTGAACTTTTTTATCAAGGACTCAATAGTCTTGGGCCTGAATCAACTAAGATTAAGCTTTCAAATTTTGTTGCTAAAGAAGAGCCTATCTTCATAGGGCAAACCCATATGAAGCTTGTTTTCAGTATTGTTGTGATTTTTCTTCCCTTAATCTTTCTTGGCCTAAGTATTTATATCTATAGACGAGGGATAAAGGCCCCTCAAGTAGCATAGGGAGAAGTTTGAAGTTTAATATAATCCTAGGACTTATCTTTTCAATGTTATTGGCCTTTGGTTATTACACCCAAGAATACCTTCCTTCGCAAAATGAAAAACAAGAAGTTTTTGGCATCGTTGAAGGTGAGAACTTAAAAGAGATCAAAGCTCCTTTTTATCAGCTGTCTGCCAATGGTGAGGATCTCTTTATTAAAGTGAACGATCAAAAACTTAAAGTTGATACTGAGATCTCAAGAGAGTTTTTTAAGCTTTTAAGCACGTTGAGTGTTGTTGAAAGACTCGAATCAAAAAAGGTAAGCGAAATAGGAGAGAGTTCGTTTTTTTCTTATCAAAAAGAGCCTGAGCAAACTAGGCCTTGTCTTGAATTTCTTTTTGAAAAAGAAAAATCAGAGATTTGCATTGGAAATAAAGTGAAGTTTGATCAAAGCTTTTATCTCAAAGTCACTTCTCATAAAAAGACGAAGTTCTATCGAGCTAAAATCGATCAAATTTTAAAAGAAGTCTATAATGAAAAAGAGTACGGCCGATCTGAAGAGCATTATAGAAGTTTTCTTGGACTTGTCCTTAGTGACCAAACTCTCTTTTTTCCAAGATCTCTTTTTAGCGGCCTAGAGCTTAAAACCATGGAAGTCGTAACCACACTTGGTCGAAGGTTTTCGATTAATTTTGAAAATCAAAGTATTGAGCCTGTTCTCTTTGAACAAATAAAGATCAATCAGAAGAAAATTAAGGACTTTCAAAAAGAACTTAGGAAGTTTAGGTTTTCAAAAACTCATTACCCTTATTCCGAGAATCAGCTCAAAGGCTTTACCTCCCAGGTTGAATTCACACTTAAAAACAAGCAATCTTTCACGACTCGAGTCTACTCAGAGTATGCTGGAAAAAGAGGATATTTTGTTTGGATCAAAGATTTGCCTTTTCTCTATGAAATGAAAGCCGAAAATAGCATTGTCTTTCATCCTCATCTTCAAGACTTTTATTATAAGTCTCCTTTTCATGACAAAGTCCCTAAGAACCAAGTTTCAATCCAAAAAGTGAAAAAAGCTGAGGTGCTTAAAGGGTATTCAAAGTCGAAACTCTTTCGATTCTTGGCCACATCTACTGATTGGGTTTCACTACTTGATAAAATTGATCATAAAACGTACAGCACTAATCAACTTCTCGAAGTTAAGGTCGAAGAAAAAATCTATAAGTTATTTCAAAATCAAGAGGATTTGGTTTTAATAAATGATAAGACCAAGATAAAATACCATTACTATCGAGGCTACGAGAGGCTCAAAGAGTTAGGAATTAAATGATCGAAGTATTTTCTCGCTATATTGAAACTTTTCTTCACCCTTTTCATATTCAAAGGGAGTTAGGGGATAAGGCCAATGCTCCTCAAAAACTTTCAGAAGCACCATTGTTTGAAGAGAGATCTGTTGGAGTTAAGTTTTGGGAGGCCATCTCAATTTCTTGGATTTGGTATCTTCTTCATGTGAGCTTTGTTCTTTTTGCCCTTTATGTATCATCTCTTGTGTATGAGCAAATGGAAGGTCACGACATTCTCACTGAAATTCTTCTTGAGACTTGGCAAAGTGCAACCGCAAGGGCCGCTGTCATGGGAGTTTTGGTTTCAGCTCTTATTTTTCCAATCTCTGAGTTTATTTTTTATAAAATTATGACCAAGCTTATTCGCTTCTTTGCCGATCTTTTTCAAAACGATGCAAGCGATGAACAGATTGATCAAGTGGTGAGTTGCGCTCTTTGCGCCAATGCTTTTTACGTCGTTCCCTTTTTCGGGAGAATGCTTTCTTATTTTGCCCTTGAGTTCTATCTTTTTGCAGGGCTTAAAAATAACCTTAGAATGTCGAATCTTCAGAGTTTCATTGTGGTTATTTCGCCAATTTTACTGATCTTTTTCAGTATGAGCGTATTTTTCACATTTATCATTTTAATGCTGGGCTTTATTTTCTAGAAAGTTCTGCTTTCCTCTAACTGTTTGTAGACAGAAACCCGTGGCCTTGGAAAAATACAGGTCTATTTCTTCTCTATCGATGATGTGTTGCAAAAGGGAATTTCGATGATTAATAACTTCGTGAGTCAATCAGGTTGGGTTGAGGTCGTTTGTGGGCCTATGTTTTCAGGAAAAACTGAGGAGCTCATTAGACGTGTGAGAAGAGCACAGATCGCAAGACAAAAAGTTCAAATCTTTAAACCTAAGATTGATAATCGTTACCATGACACCAATGTTGTGAGCCATTCAAGTCAAGAAGTGGAGGCAACTCCAGTTGATAACCCTGTGGACATTCTTTTTAAGCTTTACGATACCACTCGCGTTGTCGCGATTGACGAAGTTCAGTTTTTTGATGAAGGAATTGAAAGAATTGTGACCAAGCTTGCAAGGCGTGGTCTTCGTGTGATTCTTGCTGGTCTTGATCAAGACTTTAGAGGGCAGCCTTTTGGTCCAATGCCACAGCTTTTGGCGCTAGCAGATGTGGTCACAAAGGTTCAGGCGATCTGTACAGTTTGTGGTGCTCCTGCCACTAAGACGAGTCGTTTACAGCAAAAGAATTCAGATCAGGTTCTTATTGGCGAAGCTGATATCTATGAGGCCCGTTGCCGCCAACACCACGAAGAGCAGGTGGGACATGAACAAGAGCTTCTCGCTTTTGATTTTTTAAAGAATGAAGAATTACCAATAAATAATAATGAAACAGTAGAGGAATCATGAAAAAATTTAAAACCCTTTTTTCCAGGGAAGACATCCAGAAAAAAGTTCAAGAAATGGGAAAGCAAATCCGTGCAGATTACGGTGATGAACCCGTCTATGCAATGGGAATCTTAAACGGAAGTTTTATTTTTGCAGCTGATCTTATTCGTGAAATCGGATCTCCCTTAGAAGTGAACTTTATTAAGGCCTCTTCTTATGGTGATAAAACGGTTTCTTCTGGGGACGTTAAAGTCTGGGGCCTTGATGGTCTTGATCTGACGAATAAGAATGTCCTCATCATTGAAGACATCGTTGATACGGGAAATACTCTGGCGGCTTTGAGACCACTCATTGAACAAATTGGTCCTAAGTCAATAAAGTTAGCGAGTCTTCTTTTTAAGCCTTCAAGAAACATCGTCAAAGTCGACATTGATTATCTTGGTTGGGAAATCGATGATCTTTTTGTTCTTGGTTACGGCCTTGATTTAGCCGGACAATATCGTGAACTTCCAGACATTGTTGTCAATGAGGGAGAGGCCTAAAACTCATGGGAGAGTCTTTAGCTCAATCAGAAAAGTTCGGTAGTGTGAGAGTCGATCTCACCGGTGGAACGATTGATATTTTTCCCATTAATTACATCCTCCCTGATGTGACCACTCTGAACGTTGCTCTTGAAATCGGTGCCAATATCAAAATCAAGCGTCTTGAATCTTCAGAGATTAAAATCATCTCTAAAGACTATGAGACTTCATTGAGTTTTGATGATTGGAAAAAGATTAAAGATCAAAAAAATCAAGACTCTCGTTTTCGTTTTGTTTCAGAAATCATAGAGCAGGTGTTGACCGACATTTCAAGAGAAAATTCAAATCAGAACTTTGGAATGGAAATCGAATTAAGTTCTGGTGCCCCTGCGGGAAGTGGCCTTGGTGGTTCCAGTGCTATGGGCGTAACTCTTATGGGCGCTGTCTACGAAGCTTTTAATGAAACCTATGATCCAAAAGATGTCATTAAAAGAGTTCAGATCCTTGAGTCAAGACAACTTGATAAGGGCGTTCCAGGATATCAGGATTATTATCCTGCGATGTTTGGAGGTGTTCTAGCTCTTTCTCCAGGAGCTTCTGAAATTGAAGTCGATCAATGTTTTAATCAAGACCTAAAAGAATTCTACGAAAATCATATCTCTCTCTTTTTCTCGAATAAAAGTCGATTCTCTGGAATTAATAATTGGGAAGTGTATAAGAACTTTTTTGACAATGATTCAGGCACTCGAGAAGGACTTGAAGACATAGCAAGACTTTCCACTGAAAACTATAAGGCCATTCAAAATAAAGACTTTAAAAAGTCGTTAAAACTTATTGTTGAAGAGGGTCTCGTAAGAGAAAAGCTTTTTTCTAAAATAGTGACTCCTGAAATTGCAGAAGTGGCGAAGCTTTGCAGTGAAAAATTTTCAGATCAGTATTATGGAATGAAAATGTGTGGTGCTGGTGGAGGCGGATGTTTTATCATGCTCCACGACCCAAGCATTAAAGCTGAGCTTCATGAAATAGTAAGAAAAAGTGAAATGGAAGCTCTCAATTTTTCCATTTCTCATCCTAAGGATCTTTCTTGAAATCCCAATGTGCCGCAGGACTTAGTCTTAAGGGTGGAAAAAGAGATCAATTCTTTTTCAGTGTTTTGGAATACTATCCAGAAAAAAAGCGCTGGTTTTTAAGTTCTTTACTTCAAGTGAAGGATGATCCTGAAAATAAAGATGGGGATGAAGTCATTCAAAACTGGATTCAAGAACATAAAGTTCAAAATCTTGTCGTTGATGTTCCTCTTTCTCCTCCACCTATGCTTGAACTTGACCTTGGTTGGCCAAAGCCCACAGGGAAAGAAGAAGATTTCTTAAAGCTGGTTCAAGATGAGATTCAAGAACTTTTAGAATATGATGCTCTAAAACAAAAAGAGCACCCTAAAGAATATGAAAGGGCGAGAAATCTCGATGATGAGATTGTTTATTCAAAAAACCTTTTTTCAAAATCTTCAACGGATCATATTCTTTCAAGGCCTTTTAAACGAAGGCTAAAAAAAGGCTTTCTTCCTTATTGGAATCGGACTTTAGATTTTTGGGTCTGGTGCCATTATTACGATCAAATGCTAAAGCTTTTTAATGTCTCTTTTGATTCATTTGGAAGCACAAACCTCATGGCATTATTTCGATTTAATCACTTAAAAAAGAACTTTCCTGCTGAAACCAATCTTTATGAGGCCAGTACTGATCTTCTTTTAATTGAGCTTTTAAGATCAAAGATTATTCATAAAAAAGATCTGCTGAACTTAAATGATATGGACCTTGGGCCTGAAGCGAAGCTCAACATTCTTATGCAGATCGAAAAGCAACTTGGTATTTTTATTTATGATCATGACTTAGAGCTTCTTGTAAAGAACCCACGAGCTTTTGAATCTTTTCTTCTCAATCTCGCAGGAAAGCTTTTTCAAAGTGGAGAGGCCAAGACTCTTCCCAAATGGACCATGCCTGAAGAGGCGAGGTTTATTGTTCCGGAGCTTTAACTTCTTCCGTCTTTTCGACTTCAAACAAGTCTTTTTCTTTGAGGAGACCAATAAAGAAAAAGAGATAACCTAGAGCAAAGGGAATCGACTTTAGGGGGTTTGATATGACTCCAAGTAAATTTGTAAAAATTAAAAAACCTGTAAGAAAGGCCAGATAGACTCGAGCAAAGTTTTTTCCATTGTAATAAAGAATGTACATCACAATATGAAAAAGCATAAAGAGCCCTGCGCCAAAAAGGATGCCTTTTTTCGCAAGCTCAAAGACTTCAACAAAGGTTTGCTTATCAAGTTGAGCTTCAGCTGCTAAGTTGGGATTCGTTTGCAGAGCTTCAAGAGCTTGGGAATAATACTGCTCAGTGTCTACAGAGTAGAAGCTATTGAGATAGTAGACCGTAAAGAGGTCCGTGAATAATAAAAAGAGCAGGCAAATAATTTTAAATCTGTTTTTTCCTAATTTCTGATAGATCTCGTTCATAGGGAGTTCCTGTCTTACTCTTTAAGTTGATCCGTCTAAGTTATTCATTCACAAAGATAGACGGTCGAGGCTAAAATAGCGCTGTAATCTTAGATTAGGAGATCTCTTTTGGCTTTGCAAATCCTCTTATTAACGATTTCCATCGTCGGGCTTTATTTTGGTGCAGAATTTGCTCTCGATGCTTCGGAGAAGGTTGGTAAGCGCTTTGGGCTGCCACCACTTGTAATTGGTTTAGTTCTTATTGGTTTTGGAACCTCACTGCCAGAGCTTTTTGTTTCTCAGCTCGCTAGCTTTAGGGGGCAGGGTGGAATTGCTCTTGGCAATATCATTGGTTCAAATGTGGCCAATAGTTTTCTGATTTTAGGGATTTCTTCATTAATCGTTCCCCTTAGTTTGGCCTCATCTGAGCTTAGGCCTCAGTTTATTTTTCACTTTATTGTTCATTTGATGATTGTGATCTTTTTTCAATTCTTTGGAATTAGTCCTATTTCTTCACTGTTTCTTATTCTGTTTTTTGTGATCTATATCTCTTTTACTCTCATCACTCAAAAACATGAGGATGAAGATGAGAGTGAGACGGAGAACCTTAATTTTATGGTCTATGCAAAGCTCTTTCTCGGCTTTGCTCTTTTATATGCCAGCGGTGAGCTATTAGTTTCATCGGGAAGTGAGCTTGGAGGAATCATTGGGATCTCTCCATTTGTAATCAGTGCGATTTTTGTGGCCTTTGGAACTTCATTTCCTGAGCTTGTGACGGCGATTCTCGCCTGTAAAAAGAAAAAAGACACCGATCTCATCGTTGGAAACATCTTAGGATCGAACATCTTTAATATTAGTTTAGTACTAGGAAGTATTGGCTTTTACAATATTGAAACTGAGAGTCGCTTTTTATACGAAAGTTCGATACTTATGTTCTTCTGCCTGATAACTTTTGCACTTTTTAAATTTAAGAAATCTTTGAATCGCCTTACAGGACTGATTTTCTTAAGCATTTATCTGGGCTCGGTTTATTACTGGCTTACCAAGTAGTACGAAATTCTTAACCGCTGAGAATATTTTGTTCTTGGCATTTTTTTAACATTTGTCAGTAAAGTAACTTTGATGAATTCCGAAAGGAAAATACAATTAAGTTCTTAAGTAACTTTTATCCAAAAATAAATATGAAGAATATCTTAATGATTGCCGTGCTCGCGCTAGCGGTTGTGGTATCAATTATTAGTCTCTCGAATAACAAACCCTATAAAACGGTATATAAAGAGGGCACGTGCCTTACTGAGAACAGACGAGACGTGGCAAGCTTTTCAAAAGACCGCACCCAGATCTACAAAGTGAAAAAGTATAAAAAGAATAGCTATACACTTTATGCTCGGCACAGAAATGCTTGGTGGTACTTTCGTGAGATCCCAGAAAACGATCTTCTTGATCGAAGTGTTGACGTGATTAAATGTCCCGATTTAAAACCCTCTCTACTGGAAAGTTTGAATGAAAGCTAAATCTTCTAAGCAATCTAAGTGCCTTACATGATCCAAATCAAGGAAAGATCTAAAAAAGTGACTAAAATTCTAAGATAGGAGATTCAGACTGAAAGGAGCAAGTCATGAAAAGAAATGTTGGATCAGTAGATAAAATGATTCGTGTAGTTTTGGCTTTAGGGTTTTTCTCAAGCTTTTTTCTATTACAAGGAAATTTAAGGTATATCGCAGCGATTGGCTTCATTCCACTTATCACGGGAATAATTTCATTTTGTCCTCTCTACACTTTAGTAGGGATCAAGACTTGTAAAACGAGTTAGTCGTAGTTTCCTTGCCTTAATTTTCTTTCAACGGTTTTCTTGGCGGCATCTTGACGTTTGTCATGCTGCTTTTTCCCTTTGGCAAGAGCAAACTCGACTTTGACTTTTGAGCTCTTAAAATAGAGGCTTGTGGGAATAAGAGTGAGCCTTTCTGCTTGGGCCCGAAGAGCGATCTTAGCGATTTCTTTCTTATGAAGAAGCAGCTTTCTTTTTCGAAACTCTTCATGGTTATGGATGTTTCCAAAGTTATAGTGAGGGATATTCATATTTTGAATCCACACTTCACCATTTTTATCAATTGAGATAAAGGCTTCAGCAATAGAGGCCTTTCCATTTCGAAGACTTTTGACTTCGGTTCCCACTAGCATAATTCCTGCTTCAAACTTTTCAAGTAAGAAGTAGTCGTGGCTTGCCCGTTTATGTTTTGCGATTATTTTCACACCCATCAATTAATTATTACCATCTTCGTACCAAAAGTTAAAGAGCCTTAAAACTTGCTCATGAGTACAGGCTTCAGCTCTGATTGTTAGGGAAACTTGGCTTTTTTCAAAGGCCTGTTTCCAGTCTTTATGAGGATAGCTTTCTTTTAAGTTTTTCATAAGCTGCTTTCTTGGGTGAGCAAAGAAATTTCGTCCAAACGCCTCGAGTTTAGGATAAATCTTAAAGTCGATGTCTGGATTATGTTTTTTTCGAAAGCTAAGGACGATGGAATCCACTTTTGGTGGAGGAGAAAAACTTCCTGGAGGAACAAGACAAAGTTTTTTCACATCAAAATAGCAATGTGACAAAAGTCCAAGTGAATTCATTTTAAACTTGGGACTGGTTTTAAGCATTTTTTCACCCATCTCTTTTTGCATCATGAGAGTCATTAAAGCGATCTTTGGATGGCAAAAGAGTTTGGCCATTAAAGGTCCTGCGATATTATAGGGGAGGTTGGAAACGAGCCAATAGGACTCATCTTCACCTTGAAGGATTTCATTGTAATTAAACCTAAGAGCATCCCCCTGAAGAATATTTTCACTACCGACGAGGTCTGAAAGGTGTGCGATAAATTGATCATCAATTTCAATAACCTTAAAAGGTTTATCTTTTTTTATAAGATGATTGGTAAGAACCCCTGGTCCTGGGCCAATTTCAAGAATCTTTTCGATAGCAAAAGGAGAGTTTTGATCGTCATCAATAATATCAGTCACAACTTTTTCAGATGTTAAGAAATGTTGTCCAAAGGACTTATTGGGAGTGAACTTCATTTCGCAAGACTTTGATTAAGTTCTTTTTTATCGAGAAAGCGACCTCTGGCATCAACCCAAAGGCAATCGGGAAAAGCAACATGACTTTCAAAAGTACGAAGTCCATAATTGGCGATCATCGCTCCATTGTCTGTACAGAAACTTGGTTTTACAAGTTTGGTATTAAAATGTTTTGAAAGCTCAGCTCGAAGCCTTGAGTTGCAAGCGACTCCTCCGCCAATCACAAGGGGAAGGTCTTTATGGCCTTGCTCTTTTAAAATTTGAAAAACTTCTTCTGTTTTGAGTTTAAGAGCTTTCACGATGGCAAACTGATAACTTGCACAGAGATCTTTAAACTCCTGACTCAGTTCAGGAACTATTTCAAGACTTACACTTTCTTTTTGAACCAGATGAGGATTCTTTTCAAGATATTGGCGAAGAGAGGTTTTGACTCCTGAGAAGCTGAGCTTACCGTCTTTTGAGCCTCGAAGCCCAATGGGAAACTCATAAGAGCTTTCATCTCCGAGCTTTGAAATTTCATCAATGATTCTCCCTGCTGGGTAGGGAAGTCCAAGGAGCTTTCCTCCTTTATCAAAAGCCTCCCCTGCAGCATCATCAATTGTGGAGCTTAAAATTTTAAATTCAGTTGGTGAGCTCACAAGACAGAGAAGGGAATGTCCACCACTGACTAAAAGACCTACGTAAGGATAGGGGACAACTTCAGTTAAATGAATCGCCTCAAGGTGGGCAAAGAGGTGATTCACTGTAATAAGGGGGAGCTTATGCTTAAGGCAAAGTGTCTTTGCAAAACAAAGCCCAGTTAAGAGTGGTCCTAAGAGTCCAGGTTTCGTTGTGACGGCTATGGCATCGAGTTCCGAGGCTTTTGTGTTTGAGTTATTAAGGCATTGATACACTAAAGGCCCAAGCTTTTCCATATGGTTTCTGGAGGCAAGCTCTGGAACAACTCCTCCCCAAAACTCCAGGTCTTGAACGTAGGTATGATGGGCCTGGACAATGGGGTTTTCATTATACTCACCCGTATCGCCCTCAAGGATACAAATCGATGTGTCATCACAGCTGGTTTCAATTCCTAAGATTTTCTTTTTCATACAATACTAATACTTAGTCTGTGTCCTTTGGGCAAGCCACGGCCTTTAACTTTTTTACAAATTTGGCTTCACTAAGTTTCCCGGGAAGCCCATTATCCTGGACTTCATACCATTCTGGCGATTGATCACTATCGTGACAACTTAGACATTTGCCTTGCATGGTTTTGTACTTCTTTTCATAGTCCACAGTTTTCTTTTCACCAGAGAAGTTCTCAAAAGGATGGTCAACATGTTTGTCATGGCAATTGAGACATTGAACATTGGCAAAATTATGGGTGATTTTGTATTTTTCTTCGAGGGCCGAAAGATCTTTAGCGATCTTTTTGGTTTGTTTTGTTGAAAGGTCTCTTACCGTCCCAGGAAAATCGAAGGCCTTATCAACTCTTCTCATGTATCGTTCAAGGTTCTTTGCTTGTTCCTGTTCACTTAAAGCGTCGTTAACGATGGCAATCTTTTTTGAATGCCTATAACCTTTCGGATCATTATTGCCGACACTATGGCATTTAAGACAGCTCATATTATTTTCTTCTTTGGCCTTAATCAATGTCCCATAGGCAATAGAGTGAGCGGTTCCCTGCCAAAAATCACCTTGAGCTGAGTGACATTCCATACAACTATTGGCGGTGTTATAGGGGAAGACTCCATCAAGAGCATTTGATTTTTTAAAGAGTGCATCTTGTTCGGCAACTTGAATCTTTTTTAGCTCTTCTTTGTGAGCACCGATCCAAGCAAGAAAAGGATTGGGCTTGAGTTTATCTTTTTGCTCATCTCTCATCTCATGGATCAGGTACTGATCCCCTGAGCGATCCTTCGTAAGATCAAAGACAATTTCTCCAAGGTAATGATTACGAGAAAGGACTTGGACGATTTTTGTCTTTCCAACTTTACTAGGAGTTCTTAAAAACTTCTGTGAGTGGGCGCCAATAATCCAATCAAACATAGGAAAAGTCTTGGCAAGCTTTCGGTCTTCTTCAAAGCCAGAATGAGAAAGAAGGATCAGCCTGTGAAATGGATTTTTCTCTTTATAACCTTTTTTCTTAATGAGTTCTAAAACTTCATTGATCGCAATTCTTGGTGCTTTGAAATGTTTTGCATCCTCTGAGTCTCGAATCAGTGAAGGGTCAAGAACTCCTACGAGAAAAAGATTATGAGGGCCTTTTTGAATAAGATGAAATTTCTTATTCTTTGAAAAATATTTTGAGTCATCTTTGAGATTCGAAAGAAGAGTGGCAAAGTTTCTTTCTTTGATAATCTCATCAAGCTTAGCGACTCCTTCTGCAAGATCAAAATCTCCTGGCACAAAAAACTTAAGCTTCATCAGATCAAGTCCTTTAGCAAGGTTTTGCGCTTTAAAGAGAAGACTTTTTCTTAAAGAAACAGGGACATTATTTGTGTCAAAAAGAGTATCACCTGTATCCACATAAAATGTGGGATGATCAGATTGAATCTCATGAACTTTCCCTGCAAATTGCGGAAGTCCACCAAGAGGATGATGACGGCAACCACAAGGGTGGGTCTCACCTAAAATGTTATGGGAAAAAACTAAAGAAAGTTTTTTGTCCTCGATATTTGTGACGGAAAATTCAGGATCTCCAAAGGTCTCTATAAAGTAGGAACAAGAGGCGCTAAAGAGAATCAGAAGAGTTAAAAAGAAACGTGTTTTCATAGGCTTATTTAATCACAAAAGCCTAAAGTTTTCATGCGGAGGTAAGGCTGGCTACAGTTTTTTCAGTAATGCCTTGGCCTTCTTAATATTTTTACTTTTAGGGAACTCGCTAATTAAAGTTGATAAAGTTGCTTTGGCTTCATCAAGTTTCTTTGAGCGCTCAAAAGATTTCGCCATAAAAAAGAGACCATTATGATTATAATTCGACTTTGGAAACTCTGAGTAAAGCTTTGAAAAGTAAACTAGAGCATTTTGGTCCTTTTTAAGGATGTGCTCGGACATTCCAAGATTATGCAGAACTCGGGCCCTTTTACTGCCTTTAATACTTTTTGTGTTGAGAAGGGCCAAAAGCTTTGTTCGGGCAGTTTTGTAATGACCTTTTTTATAAGATCGCATGGCATCGTCATATTTTGATAATTTCTTTTGAGGAGCCTTTTTTACAGTCTTCTTTGAGGTGAGGGCCTCAAGTTTTTTAAGAACATCTTTTAAGTATTTATTATTGGCATTGGCCGTGGCCTGAATTTTAGAAATCTTTTCTTTTTGTGAGGCAAGTTCTGTTTCAATAACAGTTGATTTCTCTTCGAGAAGTTTTATTCTGGCATCAAGACTTTCCCCTTCGCTTTGAAGTTTTGTTTGGTTTTGGTAGTTCACCTCTTCAAGCTTTCCCTGAAGTTCCTGAACTTGGTTTCTCAAACTATCAAACTCGACACTCGAGTTCGCGGCCAAAGACTGGGATTGCTTAACTTGTATGGCCAGGTTATCGACCATTTGCTCACGCTGAATTTGTTCTTGAGTTTTACAAGCTCCGAGTAGAGTAATCGCAATAAGAGCGATAAGGATTTTCATTCAAACCTACCTTGGGTGAAGTTTAATAATTATCGAGAGTTTTCTTTCTTACTGATTTAAATTCAGCCTGTTCAGAAAATTTCTGTGAAAGGATAGCATATTGCTTGGCCTTATTGAAATACTTGCGGCGATAACTGGACTTGGCTTTGAGGTAATAATATTCGGCTTTTCTAAAGAGTGCGGGGGCGAGAACTTGAGCTTTGGCCCTTTTGGCTGCGATGAACGCTGATTGGGCCAAGCTCATTTCGAGTTTGGGGCGCGTGGTAGTTAAGCCACAGCCCCATAAGCAAACGAGAACGGCAAGGAGGATCTTCCTTGTCATAGACGCTTACACTTCGAATTACTTTTCAGTAATAACGAAGTTTCCTCTTCTGTTTTGGCTCCATGAACTTTCGTCATGTCCAAAAGCAAGTGGTCTTTCTTTACCAAAAGAAATTGTTCTTACTCGGTTTGATTCAACACCAAGAGCTGTTAAGTATTTTTTAATCGACTTCGCACGCTTGTCACCAAGAGCGATGTTGTACTGAATTCCACCTCTTTCGTCACAATGTCCTTCAACATCAATTTTGACTGATGGGTTGGCCTTAAGCCATTCAGCATTTCCTTTAAGAGTGTCTCTTGAAGCAGAAGTTAAGCTTGAAGAGTTAAACGCGAAGTATACGGTCTTGAGTGTTCCAGCTTTTCCAGAATCACTGTCTGACATAAGAGCGATTGATGAAAGGTCAGTACTTCCAGCTCCAGAAGATGACACGTTTGGTTGACCCGCATCAGATGCGCCTTTTTTCTTTTTTGACTGACAACCTGTTAATGCCAATGTTGAGATAAGTACGAGTACAAGTGAATAGTACCAGGACTTTTTCATGAAATGCTCCTTATTTATATTTATAGATTAAATTATTTAACGACTAACTTTAATTAGTTATGCGGTTTAAATTCGCTAAATCAAATAATTACAACACAGTTATGATAAAGCAAAAAATAGTAGAAGGAAAACTTGAATGAGCAATAAATCAACGAATTTTAGAATATTATTGCCAATATTTCTGATTCTCGGAGCGATTTGGGCAGTTGAGCTTAGCGCAGATGTTACGCAGATTCCTGATAGCGATATTAAAGACCGCATCAACACAAGTTATGAATTTAAACTACCCACGAAATATGGAACAGCGCATTTCAAGTTCCACTTCAATAAAGGTCATGTTGATTTTGTCGCCAGATCGGAAGAAATTCTAAGGCAAACCTTTTATAAAGTTGTCGATTACTTTCAGTTTGTCCCAGATGCACCAATTAATATCATTGTGAACGGTGCTGTTTTTCAATCCAACGGTTCTGCCACTGTTTTCCCCCAGCTTGTGATTAATCTTTTTGATTATCCTCCTATGGGAATTGAGCACCTTAATACAAGTGGAGATTGGCTTCAAAACTTAATTGTTCATGAGATCATTCACGTTATCCATCTTGCTCAAATAAATGGTGTGAATAAGGTCATTAACTTTCTTACCGGTGCAGGCCGATTAATGCCGATGATTACTCCGAGATGGTTTACCGAGGGGATTGCTGTTTGGGGGGAAACAAAGCTCACTGAACAAGGACGCCTTCGTAATTCATTATTTAGTTTTGAAACAAAAAAAGCTCTTCTTCATCCAGACTCATGTCGTGCAGTTGGTTGTTTAACGAACCCTGGTATTTATCCTTTTAGGCAGTTTCCTTATTGGGTGGGAGCTTTCTTTTTAGATTCACTTGAAGCTGAAAAGCCTGGGACAATTAAATGTCTTGTGGAAGCAAACTCAAGAAAGATTCCTTATTTTCTCAACTGGAGTTTTAGAGATTGTATTGGAAAAAATGCTGAGCAAAAGTTTCAAGAGTTCATAACAGATTATATTGATCGCTCCATTAAAGATGTAAAAAACTTTAAAATCCCTGGGGTCTTTGCTGATTATAAGGCCATGGACTTTGGTAAGGATCAGATTGCTTATCAGTCGGGGATGAGTGTTATTGGAGAGAATCTTTATCTTAAACAGATTGGTCAAAGGGTGAGTAAGCTTAGAAAGATTAACCTTAACGATGGCTCTAGTGAAATTATTGATACCGAAAAAGTTTTAAGAAGCTTTTATGATTATGACAATAAATTAGTCCTCGCCTCGATTCCTTATAGAGACGATATCCCTCTTGATTATTCTTTTCTAAAAGAAGGGAAGACTGAAGAAGAGATCAAAACTCATAAGAGTTATCTTTATTACTTTGAATCTGAAGGCATGAGACTAGGTCTTGGCTATAAACATGGAAGATGGAGGCTTTATAAAGAAGTTGAAGCTGAAAAGAAAAAGGATCGCGCGAAACTGATTTATACCTTTCCTTATTCTTGGCAACTTTATCAACCATTTAAAACTCAATACGGAGTAAGGTTTTTAGCTTTTGATTCAAAGACCCAAAGATATAGTTTTCATGAATTTAATTTTAAAAAAGAAAGGCCTTTTGCCTTGTTTGAATTTAAGGGAACTGTGCAGGATTTCTTTTCTTGTGAGAAAAAAGTTTACGTTCGAATTGATCGTGAGCTTTTTGAGTTAAGAGAAAACTCTGGTTTAAGGCACAAACCTTCATGGCTAGATGAAGTGGCCTTTATGAGATATGGGAAAAGCCATGGTGTTGTCGCCTTTAAAAAGCTTCCTGTTGATCTTTATTATAGTAAAGGGGGCTGTAACGAGCTTTCACTACTTATTAAGAATAAGGCCTCCAAAAAAGTTTCCTATCAAAAACAAAAAGAAGTTGAGACTGCTTCTCCAAAAACTGCTCAGAATACATTAACCGATAAAGTTTCAAAAGAATCTTCAACTTATTCTCCTCTTGGGCTGCAAAGGTTTAATTATTGGCTTTTAAATGGAAGTTTTGATGAAAATCTTCAAAACTTAAGCTTTGATACCAACTTGAGTGATCCTGGACAAAGGCTTAGCTTTAACCTTGGAGCGAGACAATATTTCGAGCTTGAAGAAACCGGTTATAACGTTGGGACGGCATGGAATTTTATGTCGAAATGGTACCTTGGTCTCAATACTTCAAAAGGTTATGGTTATTCAGGTTTTGCTGATTTTATTTCAAGCTATGAATCTCATTCAGCTTATGTGAGATGGAGAAAGTCCTTTGGACGTTTTGAATACATTCCAACTGTGGGCTATTCAGAAGGAGATTCTAGCGATTTTATCTCTAATAGGAAGTCTAAAAACTATAGCCTTACTCAAACTCTAGCGATGAAGCCAAGAAAGTATGATGATTTCTGGCACCAGTTTTCATTTCGAACAGTTACCACGAGACAAGAGACACTAGGGCGATCAAATTTCTTTTCCGATGAATACTTTGTAAATTTTATTTGGAAATATAATCATAATCTTAAGCAAAGCTTTAGTTTGACTTACGGAAAGAACCACAAAAAAGACCTTGGTTCAGGGGCTATCTTTGGTGGGCGAATGGGCTCACATAATGTTCTTGGAATAGCAGCCCAAGATCTTTTTGGAAACGAAATCTATACTTTACGAACTCAATTTGATTTAAAGATTGCTCATCTTTATAAGAGTGCGACGTTGTTTCCTTTAGGAACTCAAGAGATTTTCATTCTTGCTGGAGTTGAGCGCTTTAAAAGTGATTTTGTTTATATTGATGATACGCTTTGGGGAAAGAATGAACTGAACTCTTATCACGGTGGTGTTCGTTTTAAGATGCTGGCTTCATATTTCATAAATATCGATGTTGATCTTCTTTATGTCGTGACGGAAAAGCCAAGCGGTGACGATTTCGGAGAATATGTTCCAACAATTCAGATGTCTTATTGGCCTTAAGGGTTGTAGTAACCAGCTTCTTTAAGAAGCTCGAGAATTTCATCAAGCTTTGAGAAATACTTGTCTTCTGTTTTTTTCGTCTTAAAAGGACGCCAACCGGGAAGCTTGTCTTGTCCGTCAGTATCGGACATGGCATATCGGATAGCTTCACGAACATTGGTTTCATTGAATTCAAATTCTTCATATTGAAACTTCTTCTTTAAAGCTTGGGCCCAAATAAATTCAAAATAGGGAATCTGAACTTTTTTGATGGCCTTACTCTTTCTCACTAACCAAGCAAGTCCACGATAAAAATCAAAATCAAGTTTTTTAAGCTTTTTGGGAAGATTATGATAATCAGTTTCACTATTTTGTTTTACTGGATAAATAAATTTTCGGCTTTTCATCTTCTCGATGAATTCATCCTGACTAAGATCAGAATAGTCTCCAAGCATTTTATAGGTCATTTGAAATTTTGAGACATCAAGATCTTTGCGCTTTTGAAGCTTTGGATAAATTTTTTGGAGAGTGTACAGGGTATGGTGGCGATCGAGAATCCATTTTTTGCCATCAGGCCCAAGAATATAAGGGATTGGTTTATCGGCAAGAATTTCAAGAATTCCATCCTGGTCAGATTTGAGAATTTCATTTTTAAAAACAATGATCCTGGGAATTCCAATCACGTGTTGAGTAGGGTGAACTTCATCAAAAACTTTGCCCAATTGTTGCCTGTGAACTTTAATCGGAACCATGTCCGAAACAGAGGGAGGGATCTGTCTGAGATTTTTAAAGATTTTAACAAGACAATAAAACCGAACGTCTTTTCCCTTCGCATGAGCGAATTGGCAAAAGAGACTGAGGACAATGACCAGCAGTGTTTTCAAGTTCGATCCTAAGAGAAGTTGTAGGGTTAAGAAAAGTGTATCGAAGGAATGTTAGGGGTTTATTAAGGGGGGCAAAGAATGGATGCTGATTGAATTTTAACTAGCTCTATTTATCACTTTAATATTAAGGGTTTAACTAGTCCCAAGGGCAATCTATTGAAGGCCAGGTACTAACATTTCGAGTGCTTGATCCGAATTCAGGACTGTTTTTTGTTAGAATAATATCTTTGAGTTCATATTCAAGAGTTTGCTCATTAAAACGCAATATGGAAAAGTCCACCGTGTAGTTGAGATAGTTTTTGTTACCTACAGTTCCGCATTTAAGGCTACCAGTCTCGCAGACCTTTTTGTAATAAGGAGGCCAGTGGCCAAAAAAGCTTATTCCTTGAATTCCTTGATCATCCGAGAGGTTTCCACGGTGATTGCCTTTTTGATCGATTCCTCTTAAAGGGCTAATGGTTGGAATGTCTTGAAGAGTTTGTAAATCATCAATTGTTGGAATACCTTTTAAGAGTGCGGAAGAAAACTGTCCTGTAGGTAATCCAGGAAGTGCTCGAAATAATGGCTTGAGTTCTCTGTTAAGGATTGCAAGATCAACTTTTGGGTCACGCATTTCAAAAGAGAGGCGATACTTCTCACCTTCTTTAAATTGATGGCCTTTGACCTTTTGATAGTCTGTACTTAAAACACCCTGCCAGTTTGGTGGGGCCACTCCACCTTCATGCCAGCTTTTGACAAACTTTGGTCTGCTCCCCTGTTCAATTTTAAATAGATTCACTTTTGCAACAAATGGCTTTTGAAAGTCACAGGCACTTGTGCAAAGACCATCTTCACATAAAGTTTTTTTACAGATGTTATTCACAAAAAGATGGGATTTTAAATAAGAGTTCTGTTCATCTTTCCGAATGCTAATTTTTCCAACTTCGTGCTCAGGTAAAAAGTATGTATTGATAAAGTCGGGGTATTTTCCAATTCGAAGCTCACTGAGTTTAGTCATTCCCTTTAAAGGGTCCAGTCTTGCATGAACAACTTTTGATCCAAGTAAATTAAAGTCATCTGTATTACCAGTATCATTGGCGGCAGTATTGATTGTCAGATAAGAGGTGACTTCCATTGAGCGAAGCTGATTCTGTTTAAGATAGCTTTTATCAAGGCAGTTAGGATTGATATCATAAGAGAGAATGAATTCACTATCTGGAAAGATTCTAAAAAAACAAGTTCCTCCTGCTACAATGGCCTCTTGAGGATCGAGCTTATTAATGGTGCAATTTCTTTGATTTGGTCTATAGCTAAGCGGGCGAGTTGATTTATGTTTTACTCTTCTTACTAGGCAATGCTTATTAAAGTTCTTTTTATCTTCGAAATACTTTTCTCTTTCAGAGAAATTGAGGCTTTGGAATTTGGTATCTTTGATTGAGCAAAAGTCTTCTTGGAGTTTTCCATCATAATAGACTTTTAGATCGTTGGCATCATGTCCATATTCAATAGGGCCAAAACCAATGAGAAGAAGTTTTCTTTGCCGTCCTGCTTCAGCACAGTTAAAAATTCTTGTACCAGGAATTTGATTTGATCGATTAGGTCCTTCGAGACGATAGGGAAAGGATAAGTTTTTATCAATGTTGCCACCATGATAAAGAGTATCATGACCATGAATCTTACAACCTGGGTTCTCTTGAGAAAGAACCGAGAAGCTGAAGAATAAAAGAAAAATGGCAATAATATTTTTCATAAAAAAAAAGGTCTCCCGAAGGAGACCCTAAAGCTCTAATTAAATGTCGCTAGGATCAACAATCGTTGTCTTAACTTTTACTCTTGCACCATGCTTTCCATTTGGACGACGATCAAGAGAGTTTTCTTTGAAGTAGTATCTTGTGACACACTTGCCAGGAGCATTTCCACCAAGGCTGTGGTTTGACCAAAGAGTCTTTGCACTAACATTCGCTGATGTCCAGTCTGCACTTTTCTTTAGTACACCATCACAGTAAAGTTCTCCCTTTACGAGAAGACCTGAAAGCGATCTGTAGTTGTTGTTATAGAGGCTTGCAAAAGTTAATTCAGACTTTGCAACAAAATGTGTTCCAACTGGTCCACTGTGAAATCTTGGTCCGTAGTAACATACGTCGATGAAGTACTCTGTTCCAAATCTTTCAGTTGAAAGTTCAAACTTTAAGTAAGTGAGAACTTTGTTTTTTTCGTTAGCACCGTCAAAGTCAACTTTGTGCTTTGTAAGGTCAGTTGTATAAAGATTTTGAAAACCAGTTGCTGTTACATAGTTATTTGATCCATCAGATCTTTTTCTTGTTGTAGAACCAGCATCAGTAAGAGTTGATGTCCAAATATCAAATGTTCCCATTTTATATTCGATTACATCTTGTAAGTACTCACCGCTGTCATCAGTTGTAACTGTTCCGTTACCTTGAGTGTCAGAAGCATTGCCTGCAGGGTTAACGTGCTTGATACCAGCATTACATACATAAATGTCTGGACCACTTGATTGAACATCAAAAGTGAACTCACTTGTGATTGCATGTGCGTTTGTCGTAAGACCTACCAACGCCATTAATGAAATAAGTTTTTTCATTTTTCCTCCGGTTAAACAAACAAGCCAAAGAGACTTTATCGGCATTGTTTGAGTGTTAATTTTATGGTGTATGTGTATGAAAAAAAATAGGGATTGCCAATGATTCTCTGTAAAGTTTTTGCAAAACTCTAATCAATGTTTTGAATCGTGTAGAAGCCTGTGTCTAGGTAGGTCATTTTAAAAAAGACATCGTCACAAATGACGTACTTAACGTCATTAACATGACGGTTTTTTGTTTTTTCAAAAACGATTATCGGATCATTATCAACTTCACTTGGACATAGGTTGAGAAATCTTTCTTCGAGAATAGGATCGTTATAACGATAAACTAAATTCAGAAAACTCTTTTTATCAATTGTAAGAAAGCCATCGTTTAATAGAAAATCTATCATTTCATTTTCAGAAATAGTCTCATTGGAGTTCAAATAAAGTGTCCCAATATTTTCAAAGAAATGGGTGAGCCTTAATGAGGCACCAATACTATTGGTCGTAGGAGTTTCGTAGATTAAGCACTGGTTTTGATTCTGGCAGAGATCCATGCAAAAAGTTTCATCGGCTTCGCATTGAAAGCTTAAAAGCTTCCTTAAATCTTCGTTATATTCAATATTGGTTTCAAGGCCAAGGGCTTGCAAGCACCAAAAGAGGATAAGACCTAAAATAGCGAAATGTCTCATTGGCAATCCTTTGGAATTTTGGGTTTCATCGGTCTACAACTTTTTCCGGAGAGGCCTCGTGCTCCTCCAATTGTTCTTGATTCAATATGTGAGGTCTTAATTTTAATTTTCTCTTTGCAGCCACTGTACTTAATTTCATAAGTACGACTTGATATCTTTTCAATATTAGTGACGAGACCAAGGTTGAATGGATCAAGAGTCGAGATTAGTTTTTCTTCACATGAGCTGAGAAGACAGCGTTTTCCCTTACTGAGCTTTTCAACACACTTTTTTGGGATCTTTCCAAATTTATTATAAGTTTCCATTAAGTGGTTTAGATTAACTTTCCAATCTCTTGGGACATCGTGAGGGTCTTTAAGACCTTTAAAGAGGCGTACAAATGCTCTCACTACATACATAATGCCGCCGACAGGACCAGCAAAACCAGAGGCGAGAGAAGCAACCGATTCAAAGTTGAGGCGACAGTCAAAACAGAACTTTCTCTTTGTCGGTTTGTCTGTTTCTATTTCCGTTGCTGAATAGACTGTGATGTTTCTTTTTTGAGCTGTATGGCAAAGACCAACAGAAATTCCGTTAAACTGATAAAGGGAATTCTGATTGATTCTAGGCCCGGAAATCGCGATGGCGCAAGGAGCACCAAAAAGTGGTCCAAGGTCTAAGGAGAGGGCGACATCAAGTTTCTTTTTATCTTTTATAGGCTCGTATTCAATTTTCCCTTCTTCGACAAGAGTTTTAAAGCTTGTGACTCGTCCAGGCTTTAAGTCGATTCTTGAATAGAGAAGGCCCTTAGAAAAAAAGCTAATAGCTGCATTTGCAAGGTCTGAGAAAAAGGCCACAAGTGAGGCTTGAGTTTTATACCAAGGATCATAGACTTCACATGCGACTCTTTCAGCGTAGGGATTAAAGGCGCCTGGAGAGTTTTGAATTTGAGTGGGAAAGAACGCGGCTTGAAATTTTGAAACTTTATAGAGATCAACGATTGAGCTTAAAACTAATCGAGCACAATCAATTGGAGAATAACAAATCTCCGTATCGATTCCACTTT
>JBMYPC010000037.1:0-24422 GCA_049599895.1 Bacteriovoracaceae bacterium
AAAAAGAAGTTCTGTTTCTTCATGGAGCCCTTCAACTAAGACTTTGAGAGTTTTTCCAAGATATTTTTGGTTCTCTTCGGTGGCGATTTCTCTTTGGGCCTCAAAGAGCTCATCAAATCGCTCTTCAATAATATCTTGTTCTACTTTAGGCTTGATTTTAAAGGCAGGAGTTCCTTCTTCATCTGAGTATCGAAAAATTCCTAACCGACCAAATCGAGACTTTTTCACACCATCGAGAAGACATTGGAAGTCTTCGTCTCTTTCGGTTGGAAACCCAACGATGATTGATGTTCGGATAACAATATCAGGGATTTTTTCTTTAAGCCTTTCCACTCTTTCAAGAATCTTCTCACCTGTAATCTTTCGATTCATCTTTCTTAGAATATGATCAGAGAAATGCTGAACAGGCATATCAAGATAACGGCAAATCTTTTTTGACTTGGCCATTAAATCGATCACTTCATCAGTAAGCTCATCTGGATAAAAATAAAATAAGCGAATCCACTCAATCCCTTCGACTTCTTCTAGCTCTCTCAACAGATTGGCAAGGTTGTCTCCTTCCTCAAGGTCAACTCCATAATCAGAAAGATCTTGAGAAATGAGATTTAATTCTTTGACACCTGATTCGGCTAAAGCCTTTGCCTCATTAACAAGTGATTCAACTGAACGAGATCTTAGCCGTCCTCTGATGGTTGGGATAATACAGAAAGTACAATTTCGATTGCAGCCCTCTGAAACCTTTAGCCAGGCCATATAGTCTGGAGAAGTATTAATTCTCGGGTCAAACTCAGTGTGGATAAATTTAGGAATCTCAACGTGGCTCTTGGCTTCGAGTTTTCCCTCTTCAAGTGCCTTAAGAAGTTTTGTAATTCGATGATACTCACCTGTACCAATAATCAGATCAACTTCAGGCATATCTTTTTCAAGGGCATCTGCATATCTTTGCGCTAAACAACCACTAACCACAAGGGCCTTGCAGTTCCCATTTTCTTTATAGTCGGCAAGATCAAGTATTGTTTCAATTGATTCAACTTTTGAAGCCTCAATAAAACTGCAGGTATTCACGATAATCACATCGGCATTGTCTGGGGCGCCGATAACCTCAAAGCCACCAAGTCCTAAGTGCCCAAGCATCACTTGTGAGTCAACAAGGTTCTTTTCGCAACCAAGTGAAGTAAAGTGGACTGTTTTATTTTCAAAGCCAGAATTCAATGTTTCTTGCATAAACTTTTAATTAGGCGAATTCTAACGCCTTTTCCTTTCTTAAATTCAAATAATCCCATAAAATCTAAATTCAAAGATTTGATGCTTTCATAACGAGTGGAGGAGACTTTGGCAAAAGTGATGAAACTTTTACCCTTAAAGAGCAAAAGAAGTCGACCTTTTTTTAGGTACTTAGCCTCCACTCTCTTTCTTATAAGCTCATCGAGCTATCCCGATGTCTCTGAGTTTCCTGTTGATCGCTTCAATAAGTTTTTAAAGATAAAAGACTGTAGTATTCGACTCACTCAGGCCTACCCTAAGCTTCAGGAACTTTTTCGATTAATTCGAGCTAATGACTGTAAACAAAAGCTTATTGAACCAGATGAGAGTTCTTGGATCTATGGAGCTTATCTTCAATATTTTCTTAAAAGGCAAGCGAAGGCCAAAAGGTTTGATCGCCTATATCTTGAGAAAGTTTTGAAGAAACTTGAACTGATAAGTTCAAAAAAAGATAAAGAAGATTTTCTTATAAGAGAGCTTAAAAACTTTAAAAAAGGCACTCCTCTTCATAAAGAACTTGAAAGAAGCCTTTGGGAACTCGCTCCACGACTTTCACCAGATTCTTATGAAGTTGATGCCGTTCTAAGAGCTGAAGACTTAAGGCTCAATCGAAGATACAAAGAAGCTTTTCTTATTTATCAAAAGCTCTGGAAACTTCCAAAGTATTCAGCAAAGCAGTTAGGTTTAAAAGAGCTAAAAGATCTTCACTTTCGTTTTTCGCTTCTTAAGAAGTATCTTTATGGCTACAGCGAGTATAATCCCTTTAGTAAGAAGATGATGGAGACTTTTCGAGATGGAACAAAGGAAATTTCTCCCAACGAACATCTTATGGTTGATCATGGAACAAGATATCTTCGTGGGATATGGACTAAGGGAAATCCCGCAAAAGCCTACGAAGTCGTCAAAGAGCTTATCAAAAGAACAAAAGACGACAGTAACCTTGCCTATCTCTATTGGCTCAAGGCCAAAATTGAACTTGAATACAAATGGACTCTGAAAGCTATCGCAAACTTTGATCAAGCGATTTCAAAACTTAAATACTCTGAAGATAATAAAAGGCTCTATGAAAAAATCCTTTGGAGCAGCGCTTTTACCTATTATAACGAAAACAGACTGACTGAATATCGAAACCTCTTTAAAGTTCATAAAGATATTATCCAAAGCTCTCTTTTTAAACAAAAGATCCTTTATTGGTATGGAAAGCTTCTCATCAAAAACAAAAAGAAAAGCGAAGCCAATAAAATCTTTAAGAGCATCGTAAATATCAACTCCTATGGCTACTACGCTCTTCTTTCAAGCCAAAGACTCTATGGCAAAATTAAAACTCACGATAAGCTCAAAAAGAAAGAATCAGGATCTCCCCATTGGGTCTTTCTCCTAGAAGATCAAAGTCTTCAAAAGATGTATCTCAATTATCTTGTTTCAAAAAGACCAGACATCGACTATGGCGTTCAAATTGCCTACGACCTCCAGTCTCAAGAAAAGTATTATGACAGTCTCCTCTTTCTTTATGATTATCCTCAAAAAGAACTTGAAACTTATCTCTTTTCCGACCCTCGACTCTTTTATCCCTACGCATTTAAAGAAAGACTCAAAGGTCTTCCCCTCGACCCTCTTATGGCCCTTGCGATTATAAAAAGAGAATCTCTTTATAACCCTAATGCCGTAAGTTCCGCCAATGCTCTGGGCCTTATGCAAGTTCTCCCAAAAGTTGCAAAGAAAATGGTTTCATCAGTAAAGTCGGAAGAGGACGCTCTTATAATTGAAAACAATATCCTCGCTGGAACAAGATATTTTTCAAAGTTACTCACAAGGTTTAACAGAAGCTATGTAAAGTCCATCGCGGGCTATAACGCTGGCCCCTCAATGGTGAAGAAGTGGCAAAGAACTGTTTGGAAGAACTCAAATGATTGGGAACTTAATATCGAAAACATCCCCTATTCCGAAACCAGAAAATATGTAAAAAAAGTTCTTCGAAACTATATCAACTATAAAAGAATTTACGAAATCACTGATATCAATCTCGATAAATATTTATGAAAAAATTCAGACAAAACGTCGCCGTCATTATCACAGACTCAAACAAAAAGGTTCTCTTTTGCCATCGAGATGATGGAAGAAGCTGGCAGTTTCCTCAAGGAGGAATCCAGCCAGGTGAAACAGATGAAGAAACCTTAATAAAGAGGCGCTTTAAAACCAAGACACCACTTGGTCCCATCCTTGCTTATAAATACATGAACAATTGAACTCTGTACTGTAAGCAACTGAAATCTTAAGAGGAGATTTCAATAAAGGATTTTAAAAGTGGCTAAACTTTTAACAACAAAGCTGTTTTCTATCGTTTTCCTTATTCTCATTGGCTTTCACCCTAGCCTGCAATCTGCTGAAAAACCTCATTGCCTAGGGGCAGTGAATGATGTGGTTCATGGTAGGAATTGGTCTTCGACACCTACTGAACTTAAGGTCGCTTTAAAAAACATTAAATCTCATAACGAGGCCCTCGAAGATGAGAGACTTGTTACTCTTTTTGCACAAAAACTAGATGCAGAGGAACAAGCTCATCCTCAGATGGCAAAAAGAAATCAAGTGGCCAGTTTTGAGAGAAGAGTTGAACTCTTTAAAGAAACATGGCAAGAAGCTGGGCATAAAGCTGAAGACTTCCCTCTCGTTTTAAGTGAAGAGAAAGTGACAGTTATGCAAAAAAGCGGAGATGGTTTTAAGCCTCAATCAATCCCTCTTAGAAAAGTTTTTTTTCCAAAAATTCAAACAGGGGCCTTCTTTCCAACCAAGGGTGTCTCCCAGCCAGGGATGACTGTTTCTCCCAAAAAGCCTGATGGCATCCTTATTATTTTGCCGGGAATGGGAACAGATAAATCAAATGCTCTTTCACTAATGCCAATCATTTCAAGGTTTGCAAAACAAAAGCATAAAGTTCATATTGTCGACGAAGCTTCCGGCCAAAAAGCTTATACTCTTGCAATTGGACTTGATACCACAGGAGCAGGAATGGCTCTTAATGCTCCAAAATATTTAACCTCTCCAAACTATTCAAGTGAAGCAGTCAGGCACACTTATTTAATTATGAAGATTCTTTTTCCTGAAACAAGAATCTCTCTAGCGGGCCGAAGCCAAGGCGCCTTACAGTCATTAGAATACTCCTCTCGCTATACTGGGCTTCATAGGGTCTTCCCAATGAATCCAAGTAGTATTGATCCTAAACTTCATCAGCACGCGCTTATGCGACTTGAAAGAGACGGAAAGATAGAAGGTTTTCAGGTTATTCAAAAAAATATCGATGCTCTTAATGAACAAATTCTAGAGTTTGAATACAGATTAAAAAAACCTCAAAACAGAACAATTATCCTCCTTGGAGAACAAGACGCTGAATATGGCCATCCAGTGGAAAATCCTGAAAACTATGCCAGCTACCATAAAAGCTGGGATGATTTTTCAAGACAACATACTGAAGTCGATCTTTGGAAAGCTCCCAATGGCAAACACAATATGTGGGACACTCTCAATGATAAACCACTTTTTGATGAGATCATTCAATTCATGAATCGAGAGATGTATCTATAGAAATTAAAGGTAAGTCTTTCGAGTATTAGGGGGAGCAAAGAACTTAAAGTGATTTGTATGGAAGACTTTATTGATCTCCATCTTTGAAATATTAAGCTCTGTTTTTTTCTTATTTGAGCGTTCGATAATAATCTTAGAAAGATTCATAAACTTATGTACTTTTGATTTAAAATCAAGCTTTGCACCGATAATCCCAAATTCTTTTGCCGAATCTTTTGAAAAAGTGAGGCTATAGATATTATTCTTTCTCGAAACTTTATAGTGCTTATTATCTTTCAATCCATTTTTAAGCATATCGAAGAACTTAAGAATTGATCCCTGCTTTGAAACGTTTGAAGCTGAGATCTTAACTTCTCCGTGTTTTACGGAGCCAAAAGGTGGCTTGTAATACCAGGTCTTATTTTTATTTGAAACCACTGTAAATTCTTGATGACCTTTCATTACAAAACGAAAGCTACCAGGGTACTGATAGTCCATCACTCCCTGATTGACCTTCTTTTTTTTCTTTTTAAAAAGTGAGCCTTTGAGCTCTTGAAGGAACTCTGCTCGGAAACTATCCGGGAGAAACTTCTCATCGCTCTTTGCATCTGTCGCCATCAAAGAGAAAATTGAAAACAGGGTTAACAATATAAGAAGACTCTTAATCATAAACTATTTCTCTTATTGAAGTTGAACCGAAACCGCTTTAGAAACACCCGGCTCTTGCATGGTGACACCGTAAAGAGTGTCATTAAGTTCCATCGTCTTCTTATTATGGGTAATAAGAATAAATTGCGACTCTCCGCTCATCTCACGAAGAAGTTCGTTAAAACGCCCCACGTTTGCGTCATCTAGTGGAGCATCGACCTCATCCAGAAGACAGAATGGAGACGGTTTCACTAAAAAGATTGAGAAAATTAAACTTACAGCAGTAAGGGCCTTTTCCCCACCTGACATAAGGTTAATATTTTGCATTTTCTTACCAGGAGGCTGGGCAATAATATCAACACCACATTCAGGGTCATCAAGATTACTTGTAATTTTTAAGCGGGCTGAACCACCACCAAAGATAATTGGAAAGACTTTTTCAAATCGAGTGTTCACTTCCTCAAAAGCAATCTTAAATCTTTCTTTTGATTTTTGATCAATGTGATCAATCGCTTTTTGAAGATCTTCAAGTGATCGCATAAGTTCTTCTTCTTGATCTTTTAAGAAGCCGCTTCTTAGCTTTTGTCTTTCGTACTCTTCGACAGCTTGCCAGTTAATCTGCCCAAGGCGAGAGAGGTCCGTTTTAGCAGTTCTAAACTTCTGCTTACAGTCCTTTAAATCCTGACCATATCTTCTATTAAATTCATAAGACTCTTTTTGAATTGGTCTTGGGTTCTCTTCGTCTGTTAAAAAGACTGACGTAATATCTTGAAGTTTCTCAATATGAGTTTCTGAAAGTTCAAGCTCAGAAACAAGAGTTTCTCTAAGATCAATTCTGTATTTTTCAAAAATGTCTTTAACAACAAAGGCCTCATCTTCAATGAATTGATTAATCTTAACTTCTTTTTCAACAAGAAGTTTCTCAATCACTGAGATTTCTTTTGTTAAAGATTTCACCTTGTCTTCACGTTCTTTCATCTGCTGAAGCATTTGATCAAGTTCAGACTTCTTTAAAGAGATTACTTTATCTTGCTCTTTAATCTCTCCAGCTTTTACGTGATTATTTGTTCCAAGCTCTTGAATCTCAAGACTTAAACCTTCAAGCTCTTCCGTATACTTCTCAATAGACTCGCTTGCACTTAAAAGTCTTCCATTGGCCCTTTCAATCTGTGACTCGATATCAGTCATTTGATTTTCAAGGGCTTCTTTTCTCTCTTTAAAAGAGTTGAACTGGCTTTCTTTTTGGTAGAACTCTTCTTTGATGAACTCAAGGTTTGTTCTTTTCTCTTCAAGAGCTTCATCAAAGCCTTGAAGGGTTTCATTTTGTTCTGCAAGCCACTCATCAAGTTTTTGGATCTTTTCTTCAGCACTTGAGATTTCTTCAATAAGAGTAAACTTCTCTTCAGAGAAGCGCTTTCTTTTAGCGATAAGCTTTTCAACTTTTGAGTTTTGAAGCTCATAGTTTTTCTCAAGCCCCTCAACGTTAGCACTGAGTTCTGCTTTTTTCGCTTTAGAGTCATTAAGATCAGCTCTTAATTGATCAAGCTCTGATTCAAGCTCTTCATAACGAGCTTCAATCTCAAGAAGTTCATTTCTCAAGGTTTCATAAGAAACACTCAGATCTTCAAGCTCTGAAGTAATCTTTTCAATTTCAATATTTCGATCAATGGCACTTGATCCAAGACTTTCAGGATCACAGACATTTAACGCCCAAGCCCCTGCCACTTTTCTAAAATAAACTCTTCCGTCTTTTTGAATAATACCTTGGCAAGGAAGATCATTAGGAAGTGATCTTAAGGTTTCAACATTAAGCTGATCAACGACAACAAAATGTGAAAGAAGCCCTCTTAGGTTCTCTCCAATTTCACCGGTTATAGTTGTGACATCTTTAAGAGTTCTAAGGTCATCTCCTAAAAAGACTTTTAATCTCTCTAGAGATTCATCCCCAAGGTTTGCTCCACCTGTCACCAAAAAGTCGAGGTTTTGCGCTTCAGATACTTTTGAAGCAATAAAATCAAGCTCTGGTTTATCGGCAATAATATAATCGAGAAGTGGTCCTAATGAAATTTTAAGAGCTGGAAGATATTCTTCTTCACAACTTAAGCCCTGCTCAATAATTGAGAAGGCTTTTTCATTATGAGTTTCAATAAAATCTTTATTTGAAGCCTTTGATCCCGCAAGCTCTGAGTTAAGCTTGTTAAGAGCATCTTTTTTAGCTTCAAGCCTTGCGATATTCTCTGAAGTTTCTCTTTCAGAGAGTCTCTTTTCTTTAAGTTCTTCAGTTTTTGTTGTGAGTTCAGTCTTAAGAAGCTCCTCTTTTTCAGAAAGCTCTTCAACAGACTCAGTTACAGACTGAAGAAGATCTTTCTTTTCTTTCAAGTCAGAAAAGTATGTCGAGTGATGGGCTTCAATAGCCTCAACTTCTTCAGAAATTTCTTCAAGCTGAGTTGAAAGGTTTTCAACCTGAGAGCGATCATTAAAAAGTTTTCGATCTGAAAGATCTCGCTCTTTTTTCTGCGCTTCAATCTCATGCCCTTTTTCATTTTTATCAGTCACAAGAAGCTGAACTTCTTCTTTCGCCTCTTCAAGACGAACCTCAAGTTCATCAAGAATCTCACGAGAAAGGTTCTCTCCATCAAGTTCTATTTGCTTTTCTTTAAGGCCTGATAAAAACTCAGTCCTTTCAAGAATTTCTTCTTCAAGAAGAACCTTTTCGTCTTCATTCTTCTCTTTTAGTTTTTCTTTTTCTGTTAAAGATTTGAGGTGGTGAGCAAGTCTTTCTTCACAAGCTGAAAGCTCTTTTGATAATTCATTCGTGGTTTTTTGAAGAGTTTCGAGTTCTTCAATTTTCTCATCTCTTTTGATTCTCTCATCTTCAAGGCCAAGTTCAATCTGGTCTTTTAAATTGATGCTTGTTTCAAGTTCAACTTTCTTTTCAGAGATGAGATCAATCGCCTCTTTTAAATCTTTGAGACAATCAAAGACTTGATGAGAGTTTACAATGAGTTCATATTTTTCAATTCTCTCTCTTAGTCTTTTCGCCTTCATCGCTTTTTCAGCTTGAGCCTCAAGAGATTTTAACTGACGATCAATTTCAGTTCTAAGATCTTTTAACCTTCCAAGGTTTTGCTCTGTTTGATCCATTTTGCGGGCAGATTCTTTTTTACGAACTTTAAACTTCGTAATCCCAGCAACCTCTTCAATGATTGTTCTTCTATCGACAGGCTTAGCGCGAACAAGTCGATCAATTTCACCTTGAGCAATAATTGAATAACTTTTGGCCCCTGCACCTGTGTCCATGAAAACTTCT
This sequence comes from Bacteriovoracaceae bacterium, assembly GCA_049599895.1. Taxonomy (GTDB): domain Bacteria; phylum Bdellovibrionota; class Bacteriovoracia; order Bacteriovoracales; family Bacteriovoracaceae; genus JBMYPC01. The sequence continues at coordinate 8,780 of JBMYPC010000037.1, forward strand.
TGAACGTCTTTCAATCGGCATGGACTGTCATTTAGGCGGTATTCTGTTTCACCGTTTCGATAAAGCTTACGAGTAATTTTAATTTCACTTGGACAAGCAACTTTGTTTCCAATGTGGATATGCTTCCCTTCAGTATTCTCGAGAATAAGTGAAGCTTCAGCAAAGCCACCTGGCCCATACTTTGATGTTCCTGAAAAAATAAGGTCTTTCATTTTGGTTCCACGAAGGTGCTTTGCTGATTGCTCCCCCATAACCCAAAATAATGAGTCGACGATATTCGATTTCCCGCACCCGTTAGGTCCGACAATTCCCGTAATTCCGTCATCAAAATGAATGGTAGTTCTGTCTTTAAAGGACTTAAAGCCTTGAATAATTAATCGTTTTAATTTCACGCATTTATCCTTGCGTTGCTCGTGTGTGTGTGAGTTTGTGTGTTTCTCTCTAGCCTATTACTTTTGCATAAAAAGCAAAGGCCCGACAAGTTAAAATCAGGCCTTTGAAAGAGTAAATTAGAATGTCTGAAAGCTCGTGTGGGAAGGATTCTCGAGCTATTCCATACACTTAAATGCTTCTGGAACTTCAACTAACTTTTGCATTGCGCCAGGAGGAAGCTTACTTTGAATAGGTCCAAGAGATCTTTGAAGCATTCTTTCGTTCATTTTTCGGTCATATTCCTTGAAGTTTTCACTGATCGAGCTATCAAAATAGTTAAGCTCAAGATCAAATGTTTGCCTTGGCGTCAGGCATGAATAATCAAGTGTGTTGAGGTCTAACTCGTAAACTTTCTTTCCCCAAAAGTGTAGGAAACCTAGCTTGTCTTTAGTTGGAGAATAAACAATGTTCCAGTAACTTGCATAACCGGTTAGAAAGTTAAATGTCTTAACTGATTGAAGTGAATCCCATGCAATCTTTTCTACTGAGTCAGTTGTTTTATTTGCGTTTTGGCTATAGTGACTGATTCTTACAAATCGGTTTTTTGATCCCATTGAAGTTGGAATTGGATTATTTCCACCAAATCCTACGAAGTTCTTTCTAAATTTTGCAGAGTCTGCGTACGTATCATTTGTAATTCCCCGTACATTGTCGCTAATAACGAGCTTGCCTTTAATCCATTCAAAGACAGCACACCGTGAAGACTTCTCACAAACAAGATAGTGAACATTGGCATAAACACTAGAAAGTCTTAACTTCTTAGCGTTAGTGATAACTTCAGAAACACTTTCATAGTTATCAAGCTGATATTGAATCCACTGAACCTCATTGATTGTCGCTCTCTTATCAACGTCAGGGTATTTTGAAGAGTCTAACCAAAGAATCTCAATCGTAAGACCTTTTTCATTCATCCCACCATTTGGAAATTCAACTCCGTACTGGTTAAAAGTCACTGAACCATATTTTGAAACCCAAGTGGTTGGCTTATCTCCTGGCTTAATTCCAAGAGTCATCTTCGCAACATTTCTCTTGTTCACTACAAGAAGACCATGGCCCATATACCAGTCATAAGACTTCCCAATTGCGAGTTCATTGTTTTTCTCAACCATAAACGAGCTACAGCTAAAACCTGGTAGAGACCAAAGCAATGTAAGGGATACAAATAAACAGCTTAGCGACTTCATTAGTTTCACGAGATACTCTCCTTCTTGGGTCATTCTCAAAATCTTCCTCAATTTAGAGAATAATTTTGAGACACAGCGGAGACATCTGGCTACTTACAGGCCCTAACACTTGATAAATGTTGAAGGATTATGACAAAGCTCGTAGATTTTTGTCGGTTATATGGGCTTAAGCCTGTGGCTTTGAGTCATTATCTTTGTCAGCAGTCTTGTCCTCAATCTCAGAACTTCCCTGATCTAGGCCCTTTTTAAAGCTCTTGATTGACTTTCCAAATGACTCCCCAAGTGCTGGAAGCTTTTTTGCCCCAAAGAGAAGAAGAATAATGAAAGCGAGAACAAGAAGTTCTCCCATACCTAAACCAAACATACCTTAATAATATCCTGTATTTACGAAATGGCAATGGCCACTAATGACTAGAATATAGCACGATTTTCCGACATATCCTGTAAAGTTTTCTCAAAATCACATCTAAGTCCCTAATTTCGCTATATTAGAACAAATATTCAAATTTTTGAGGTCATTATGAGTAAGCTTTTAGTTTTAATCGCCTTTCTTTTTACTACTCAGATCCATGCACTAGAGATCATCGAGCTCAACACTATTGAAAACGAGTTCGATGAAGAAAACGACAAAAGACATCACGTCTTTTTTCTTCATGGTCTTCATTCAAATGGTGACACTTTTGGGGATCTTCCTGAGCTGGTTAAAGAGAAATATCCAAAAGTTCACACTCCAAAGAAGCTTACAAATGGTAATATTTTAGAGTTTCCAACAAAAGTTATCGATCCTAAAAATAAGGACAAAGTCCTCAACGAATACTCCATTGATAAGTCCTCAGCCATTATTTATTCCAGAATCGTGAACTACTTCGTCGAAGAAGGTTTAAGCCCAGATGAGCCCTTCTCTATTATAGCTCACAGCTTAGGTGGAATCGTTAGTACAAACATGATTTTAAAATGTTTCACCGGCAATACAGAAAGATGTTCTTACGAAAAAGGATTAAACTATCTAAGAGATCTTAACCATAAGTCTATCCAGACTTTAAAAATGGAAGAGAACCTCGAAAAGAAAAAAAGTTTTCGTTCATACTTTAATATTCAGCACCTCATCACTCTCGGTTCTCCTTTTTGGGGAGCACCAACACCAAATAAAGTTGCTAACTGGGATGCTGCTCTAGGCTTTGTTAATAAATTTGGTGGAAGCCTTGCTATTGAACAAATGAAAGCTCTTAAGACTGGAAGTAATTCCCTCGTTATTAACAGAAGACAAATTCTTGGTTCATCTACAGAAGAATGGACAAATCCTTTTCCCTTTCAACTTAAGATTTATAACATCGCAGGAGTTATTGCCCCAGAATACGTCCATAAGGACAATAGTGATCGTAGCTTAAAAGAAATTCTCACAGATAAAGTTTCTCAACAATACTTTAAACTGATCTCTGCTTCAGACAGTGAAGGTAAGCATCAAGTAGAAACTGACGCTGCAGTTGAAGCGATGGATGCAAGGCTCGACTTTATTTATCATGTTGAAACAGAAGATTATCAAACAGGTGAGATCTTAACGAAGACAGGAAGAACAAAGGTTACTCAAGCCTATATTCCGATTGTTGTCTCTCACATGAAACTTCCTTCTTTTGCCAGCAAAACGAATATTCATTCAATGGCCAATATCACTCGTGATAAAAGTAATAATAATGCCTCTTATCACTATATCGATCAGGTTCTTGATCAGTACTTTAGAGGTGGCGAACTAGAAGTCATCAGAGAGGAAGTCATTCCTCCAAAAACTTTCACCACTGAAATCATGGCAATTGTTCCTGAAGAATTTAGACACCGTAAGCTTGATTTTACAAATGAAGATTATGTCTCGGTGAAAGCCGGTAACTCGGCAATTGCTCTTGCCAAACAAAAAGATATCTTAACCGGCCGCTACTCTGGTCAAAATACGGAATCAGATGAAACAAAGGCCAAGGGCTATCATACTTTTTATAGCTACGGAAAATTTAAAGAATGGCAAGATGAAGCAAATCTTGTCCTTCAGCACCAAAACGCTGATAACAAAGCCCTATATGAGGGTAAAATCGATTATGAATTTAACTTCCCAGGGTTTGAGAAAAAGACAACCAGTCTTTCTGTTGCTCAATCATTTACAAGTTTTGCTAAACTTATTTTTAAACCTTATCAGCCTTTAAATGGTCCTGTTGACGTTGCTCTTTATAGCAATCGTTATTTTGATGTTCTTAGTATCCTTGATGATGAAAGACTCATCCTATTTAATAGAGCTTCAAAATCCGTTATGATTACAAACTTTAATAAGCTTAGCACAAACATAAAAGAAAACTATCTTCAGGGTCTCAAAGACAAATTTACTCTTAACTCAGGTGAAGACAAAAAAGGTAAGTCTTGCTTTGTTGGAAAAATTGGAGAATTTAAAGAAGAATACACAAGCAATAAATCAAAAGCCTCAACTTCAAGTCCTAATTTTAAGTATGACGAGTATGCTTCATTTAATGATCTTTATGAGCATGGAAGTACCACCAAAGATATTGATCTTAGAAAAGAAGATGAGCTCTATATCGTCGGGCGTGTGAAGATGAATGATGATAAAGAAGTCACAAGAAGAGGTGTAAAACAAACAAGAAGCATGGAATTTGACCGCTACCTTGTAGTGAAGCCAAGTTCTGTTGGTCATACGGGAGTTTGGAAATACGTTCGCTCAACTCCTGTTCTTGATAATGACTCTTTTGTTTGGGTCAATGCAAGTGATATCGACATCATTAAAGATGCCACTTGTGACTTTTCTAGAATTTAAGAAACATGAAAAGAAAACGAATAAGATTTCTAGGAATTATTAGTTTTCTTTTTCTTAGTCATTCACTCTATGCCATCGCTTGTCTTAATGAGATTTCTTTTGGCAATCCTCATTTTGAAAAGAGACTCTTAGACTTAGAGATTTCGAAATTAAAGCTTCTTGAAAATTTAGAAGAAGCTAAAGGCCTTGTGCTGATTGAAACAAAGAGTGAAAAAAAACTCGTCGGAGAAATTGAAATTATTAAGTTTGGTTCCTCTTATTCAGCGGTCTTTCTTAAGAATTCTCAAACTTCCCATTTAATCGATCAAAAACAGATTAAAGGCATCTACGCAAGCCTTGATAACCAGGTTGATCTTCTTTTTAAAGAAACTTCAAATTCAAAATATAAACCCTTTCTTGAGTTTGATGAACCGAAAGTCAAAGACTACTTCTGTAAAAATAGGAGTTACTTTCAAAATACTCATGAAGGCAAGATGATTGCAAAGGCCTTATCTAGAAATGTCCCTTTCTATAAAAATGCCGTCTTTAATCGGAAGGTTATGGCCATGTGCCTTTCAAGTGCAGGTATGGGTCTGGCGACCCCCTATACAATCGAAAAAAGAAAAAAGGGTGAACATAATTTCTTTACCAATCATCATACAAACTTCACGGAAGGATGGGCACTTATGAGTGTTCTCTACGCCTGCCCTTCTCTTCTTGGTCTTCAATCTTCGGCTTATTTAGGTTTAATTCTTGGAGCCAATACTCTTGGCCAAGTTCTTGCTGAAATTGGCATGGGACAAGAAAATCTTTTAGGTCCTTTTGGAGATCCTTCTCATGGAAAACGCCACACTGGCAAAGTAAAGACAGACTATTATGACTTCGCTTCAGGGCTCTCTTCTATTATTCTCTTCTATACGTCTATGAAGTTCATTGAAAATCGCTTTGGTTACCAATTTAAGAGCATTTGCCGCTAATGTTGAATTCCTAACACCACTTTCATTTTTTCATCTAAACCCTTAAAAGGACTGCTTTTTTGGTATCTTAAAGACGTGAAAATTCATTCGTTATTTTTACTTTTTTTCTTTGGGTTTCAAGAAAGTCTTTGGGCCAATAAGAGATTATGGAAAAAGTCTTCATCATCTTCTCAAAGATCAAAACCAAAAGCTCAAAGTCGTAAATCAGTTGAGGGAATCCCTGAGCTTGCCACTTATTATATTGATCAGGCTATCGCGGTTAATCCTCAAATGGATGAAATCAACCTGATCAATTTAAGAGATGAGATAAAAACAAAAGTTCAGTTTGTCAGGAGCCCTTTGCAACTGGCCGGCTCAGGAGAAGCGAGATCTTGTGGTCTTAACGATGCTTCCTCTGCAACAGTTTATCTTAATCCCTACTCTCATATTAAATTAAACTCACCTGAAGGTCTTGCCTGTTTAAATCATGAAGCCGTTGAAGCTTTAGGTTACGATGATGCTAATTATAATCTGACCATGAGAATTTATCTTCACAGTCGAAAAAAAGATGTCGCCGACACCATTGCCATTAGTAGTGAGAGAAGCACCAGTCTTAAAACCTACACGACTCTCTACGCCGATGGATCAAATAATGGTGGTGTTACAGGTGCTGGTGGCGGTGGAGATGGTCATGGGTTAAAGATCAAAATGGACCTTATGGTAACACTTGGGCAAATAACCGATGCCGATTTAAGACAAGGAAGCTTCCGCCACAGCAAATCAGAACTCATTGAAAAAGTACTCTCTTTTGCTTTTGAGCCTGATTATCGAGTTGTCATCTATAACCAGAAGGCCCCTTTTTGGATAACGAGTAAAACAGTCACTATCAGTGAAGGCAAAAAAAGTTCAAAACGAAGTCGAACTTTTACTCAAGATGTCGTTCGCTTTAATGCTCAAATGATGGTTTTCTTTTCTCTACAAAACTATAATGTTCATCCGATGAATGCTTATGGAACGAATTATCCGCAACTTCTTGCGAATATTTTAAAGGCCATCGACAATGAGCACTAAAGGCTCTCCTTCAGAGATTTTAAAAAAGTTCTTTGAAAGAGTTCAATCAAGAAATAGCTCCTATTCTCAACGGGCCTTAGCAAGAGACCTCGAGATCAGCCCAGGGCAAATGAATCTGATCTTTAATGGCAAAAGAGAAATCACTGATGAACTTTATCAAAAGATTATCAAGACTTTAAAACTCGATGATCTCGAGGCCAGTGAGCTTGGAAAAAGTCTTGTCCTCAACCGCCTGAATTCGAGTTTTTTCGAATCAGCGTTAAAGAAGATTGACCTTAACAGTCTTCCCCCTTTTCAACCTCTTGATTCAGATCAAATTAATCTTTTTGAAAAATGGTACTTCCCTGCTGTTCTCGATCTCACAACTTGCTCTAACTATACCGATGATGCCGAATGGATCGCAAAAACTCTTTCCATTTCAATCACACAAGTTCTTGAGGCCTTTGACCTAATCTTAAAACTTGATCTTGCTGAAAATGTTGATGGGAAGATTCAAAAAAAGATCACTAATATTCGTTTTCCTACAGGATCAAAAGTTCAGGTTCTTACCAACTATCATATTCAGAATTTGCAAAAGACTATTTCACTTCTTGAATCAGCTAAAGAGGACCAGTACTCAAGACGTCACGTTGTCGGAACAACCCTTGCTTGTAACCCTGACAAAATAGAAAAGGCCAAGCAAATGATTAACTCGGCCCTTTATGAAATAACAAACGAACTTTCATCACCTAGAGAGAACTGTCTCGAGGTTTACCAACTGAATATTCAGTTGGTTCCCGTTTCTAACAACTCATAGATTCGAAATTTTATACTGAGCATTTTGATTTTGGTCTACAGTAATCGTGATTCACCTTATCACTGTCACCAGACTCAGCTAGAGCACTTAATGACAAAGAATACTTTCATAATTAAAAGACAATATCTTTTATATCCTGCTCAGAATAAGAATTAGTCCTCAAATGCAAAAATTGGCGGAGCTCACTTCTTGTATCGATATATCGTATCCACTTAAGTTCCCATTCATAATAAGAATCATCTGTTACTTCTTTAAAAGCCCGCAAAGCATATGAGTTGTTGATTGTTGCAGCCCATCTCATTTCCCAATGTTTGTATCGAGAGTCTCTAATTTCATCAAAAGCTTGATAGGCATACGTTGTATTTATTCTTGTCGCATACTTCATTTCCCATTCTTTGTAGGAACTGTCCCTTAGAAGAACGAGTGCTCGATATGCCCAGTAAGAACAAATATCGAATGCATGTGCGACTTCCCACGCTTGTTCATTCCCATCTGAAATTAGATTGTAAGCTTTTTCTGAGTAAGTCTCATCACATCCTGATGATGTCACGGAAGAGTTAGTTGTGACATTATTAACAATTATTTTTGCAACAGGTTTAATATCCTCTTTATATTTATCTTGTTGACCACCAGCAATTGCGACAAAAGGTAAAATAGATATTATAAGTAAAATTTGAGCTTTCATTGTGTCTCCTATTCGCTATTAATAATTTCGAGAAAGTACTTCTAAACTTTCAACAATTTCTTCAACTGATAAAGCCTTGCAATAATCTTCTCCGCTTGAAATGTCTGTATCATTTTTAAACCCGACTTCTACTTTTAGAATAGGATCGCTGTAGACACTTACAAGAAGGCTTCGCTGATCAATGAAGTCAGACGGTCCACTTGTTCTCGCGATTTCGATATCCGTTATATCCATTCGATTAAGAAAATGAACATTATTAAGAACCGCTTTTAACGTATTGGCATAAGCTCTAATTATGCAATAATCATCTGGATCAAAATCGTTATCTAATACTTCATTCAATGTTTTTACGTAAGCATCTCCAGCTCCATTGGGTTTACTCCATTTTACAGAGTCAGAGTTCTTATCATAATACTGGTGGCTGACTTTTATTCTAAGTCTATCAATTCGATTTATCGTTGTTTGATCCTTTACATTTACTGCAAAAGTTTTTGCTGAAATTAAAATCATTAATACCAAAAATAAGCTTTTCATAATTCCTCCAAAGTTTTTGTAAATCAGAATTATCTCGTTAGAGCATTTATGAGTAGGACCCGTGAAAAGGATCTGCTTGCAGGTTTGAAAACAGGTAAAAATAACAAAAAAAGGCCAAGACGATCGCCTTGGCCTCTCGATAACTATTTGCTAAGTCTCTGAAAAAAGATGTGCTTATTCTTTTTCAGTACTCTCAACTTCAGGTGCGTCCCCTCCATCATTTCCATCAGGAGCACCTTCTCCTCTTCTTCTTCGTTTTAAATCACCTTTTTGTTCATCATTGTGCTTAAATCTTTTGATTCGACGGCTATTTTTATCAAGCCTTCTTTTCATTTTCTTTTTTTCTTTTTTAGTCCACTCACCATCTTCGCTAAAACGATCTTTCATTCTTTTAGTTTTTCTTCGGTCTCTTTTCAGCATTCGCTTTTCCCGTCTTGAAAACTCGCCATTTTTCTTTCCGTGCTTAATTCTTTGCTTCTGCATCTGCTTTCGAGCTTTAAACCGCTTTGGTCCCGGCTGAGCAAACGACTCGGCTGCAAAAAATAACACCGTAAGAACTAGTCCGATTTTCATACATAAGTTTTTCATTCATTATCTCCTATTGTTTTGAAAGCTGATCTACAACTATTCTAGCTCCCTATTGAAAAACTGCTTCAAGCAGGAACATAGTTAATACGATCCTCTGAGAAAAAAGTTTCAAATATTTTTTCATTTCCCATAAGTCACTAAAAATACTAAGATTTTGTATGCCTTCATCTTTTTTGAAACTTTTTTCCAAAAATCTCGTATTAAAGAGAAGCTCCTCTGAGGAGCTCATGGAAATGGTTAAAGAAGATTCACGGGAGGCCTTTGAAGTGCTTTATGATCGCCATAAAAATCAGATTCATTCTTATCTCGTGGCTTTAGTAAAAAGTCCTGAATGGGCCATGGAACTCACCCAGGAAAGCTTTCTTAGGGCCTATGAAAAAAGAGCTCTTTATAAGAAAGGTCATACTTTCACCAGCTGGCTTTATTCCATTTCAAGAAATTTAAGTATTGATGAACTTAAAAGAAAAGATGCAACTCGGTTCACAGTAGAACTTAAAGACGCTGAAGGAGAGATTCTTCCAGCTGCAGAACTTCCCTCCAGTGAACGAGGGCCATTTGAAAACACATTAAAAAATAGAGAATCAGAGAAGTTGAAAGCCTCTCTTTCAAAACTTCCTGATCAATATAAAGATGTCCTACTCCTTAGAGTTTTTTCAGAGATGTCTTACGATGAAATCGCAAAAGAACTTGGTATCAAAGTAAGCTCCGTCAAAACCCATCTTAATAGGGCAAAGAAGAAATTAATGGAAATAATGAAGGAAGATTGATTCATGAATCATGATGATAAGAACTTTAAAAACATTCTCAGATCAAAATTGAAAGAAGAACTTCTTTCAAAAGACTTTGATCAGAAGTTTTGGAATGAGTTTGATAGAAAATTCCCTATCACCCACACGGCTCCTTCATTTTTTCAATCCTCATATATTAGCTTTGCCAGTGTTCTTTTTATTGCTCTTTTGGGAGGTCTTTTCTTTCATCAAGCAATGAACATCGATGGTCAGCTTGAAAAAAGAATAAGCTACCAAGAGCTAATGGAAGATTATGAGTTCATAAGCTTTCTTGAAGAACAAGAATTTGAAAACTTTGATGAACTTAGTGAATTGATAGGAACTATTGATGAAAATAGCTAAATCCTTTTTTCTTTTTATTGCCCTATTCGTCTTGTCGATACCGACTTCTCTATGGGCGCTAACAGATGAAGAAAATGAAATTGTCGCCAATCTCGATTTTTATCTCGAGTACGAAGTTTTAGAAAGAGATGACTTTGATGAGATACTTGTCAGTGAAGAAAAAATAAAAGAGGAAAACTCTGAAGGTGCAAAAGGTCTTAAAGATGAAAACTAATCTATGGAAAATAACTCTTTTACTTTTTTCCCTCGCTAATTTCCCTCTTTTAGCTCAAGAACAGAGCACTCCTAAAACACCGACCCAGGAGCAAAGAGAAAGGTGGAACAAGTTATCTCCTGAGCAGAAGGCCAAATTAAAACAAAGACATAAACGTTGGAAGTCGCTTCCCAATGAAAAAAAGAAAGTTCTGAAAAGAAGGTTTGAGCGCTTTAAAAAGCTCTCTCCAGGAAAAAGACAAAGGATGCTAAGACGCTTTAAAAAGTTTCAAAGTCTTTCTCCTGAAAAAAAGCAAAAAATTCGAAAGAAATTTAAAAAATTTCGAAAACTTCCAAAAGATCAACAAAGAGAAGTTCTTAAAAAGTTTAAGAAAAAAAGAAAGCTCCATAAAAGAAAAAGAAACCTCGGGGAAAGAAAAAGACTGGAAGGTCTTACACCAGAGCAAAGAAGGCGAGTTTTACAAAGAAGAAGGCAACTTCGAAATCTTCGACAATCTTCGCCTTCTCCTTAAACTAGAAAGAAGCAATTAGACCTACTGAATACGTCGAAACGGTGTAAGTAGGATCGTAATCTTCAACGTCCTTAAGATTTGAATCATTGATTGAATAACTAAGCTCTGCTAAAAAACTAATCCATTTTGTAATGGGATAATCATAATTAAGAGTCCCACTCCAGGCCTTATCATATCTCCCCTTTCCTAATGTTTCATCGAGAACATAGGCTTTGTAGGAAAAATCAAGAGAACCAGAAACGGAACCTTTTTTTGGATAATAATAAACTCCATAAGAAAGATCGATTCCTTCATTACTATTGAAATAGTATTCAGTGTCGTTCAGGTTATTTTGCGAAAACTGAACCGTTGTAAAATGCATGATGTTTTTTCGATTCTTCATAGGTTCAAAACGGGTATAGGAAATTTCATAGGTTTTACCAGCATAGGGATCAAGGTCTTCATCTTCAGTGGTCGTGTTATAGAGATTAATCTCAACTCGATCCTTTTCTCGATAGGAGAAATTAAAGTTTGCCCCTTTTCTTCTATAAGTTTCCTGATCTTCATCCTCATCAATTGAAAGATAGGGACTTAATGAAATCTCAAAGTTTTTAAAATACTTTTGAAAAGAGACTCCGAGTTCTTTGTTATAAGAGTTTGAACTTGTTTGCTCAGAATATTCCGTTGCCGACATTGAAAAAGAAGCTTCACTATAAAAACTTTCTGTTTCATGGATACTAAAGGCAATACTCCCTGAAGAGTTTAGGCTTGTGTCTCCCTCCTCTGAATCAGAAGTCTTATAACTTGGGTTTGAGTGGCTTCCATACTTGGCCTCGATATCGGCACTAAATCTTGAAAGAAAGCTTTCTTTTTCCTCTTCTTCTAAACTCTCAAAATGATTCAAGTAAAGTTTGACGTTCTTTTTTAATGAAGGACTCAACCTTTTTTTTCTGAGATAACGAAAAATCTTATAGGCCTTTTCAGGCATCTCCATTTCGATATAGCTAAGGGCAAGATAATAAGCTCCAAGATTTCGAAGAGAGCTCTTCTTTTTCATCAATTTTTGATAATACTTCGCTGCTTGTTTAAAATTCTGATCAACGAAATATGAACTTCCTAGTTCGTAGAGAACCTCTGGGTTATTGGGACTTCTTTTATACTCTTGTTTCCAATAAGAAATATCATCCTGAGCAAAAAGAACATAAGGGGTTAAGAAAAAAAGAATAACGAGTAGACTTTTCAACTAAAGAATATCCTTTCTCTTGGCTTCGAAATGGGGGTTCAATAAATCTTCTTTATTATATTTTAAAGGATCATCTGTTCCCGCAATCGTGATCTCACCACCAGCAGCTCTTAAGATAGCGTGGGCGGCTGCCGTGTCCCATTCATAAGTAGGGCCCAATCTTGGGTAATAATCAACTTCCCCTTCAGCAACCTTGCACATTTTAAGACTGGATCCGTATTGAAGGATTTCAATTTTTCCAAACTTCTCTTCGAGAACTTTGATCACAGCTTTGGTTTTATCAGTCATATGCGAGCGACTAGCAGCAACTCTAAACTTATGTTTACTCATGGTTCTTTGCGGAAGGGAATAAATCTTTTTTCCTCTTTCTACAAAAGCCCCATCCAAGCTTCCCCAATAAGTTTCTTTAAACGCTGGTACATCGATCACACCAATCTTTGGCCCATCACTTTCGCAATAAGCGATATTCACTGTGAATTCGCCATTTCGTTTAATAAACTCTTTTGTTCCGTCGATGGGATCAACTAAAAAGAACTTGTCCCAAGATTTTCTCGTTTCGTAATCCTTCGCCTTAATTTCTTCAGAAATAATGGGAATATCTGGAAACTCTTTTTCTAGTGATTCAACGATGTATTTATTGGCGGCAAGGTCAGCCTTTGTCACAGGAGAGCCATCACCTTTTTCTTGGATACCAAAAGAGCTATCGGAGTTATAAATCTCCATTATGATTTTACCTGCTTCTTTTGTGATCTGAGTCATTATTTCAATCATGTGATCTTCCTATGCTGAGCCTTGATCTTAGCTCACAGCAGCCCTAAAGACTATTTTAAATCATTTACTTTAACCTATTAGAATCTCGTCTCAAGCTTCCTTGTAATATAGACAAAGGCAATTCTATACTATTCCCTTCAAATATCGAATCAAGGAAACTGTCAGATGAAGAACCTGTAGAGGGATGAATTGTTTAAAGTAATTTGAAGACGGCTTGTTGGAGTCTAGTCGATAGAACAGTACATTCTTCTCTTTTAATTCAAAACGACCGTTCTTAAAGTTGCTTACTAAGATATCGTAGGCTTCCGAAGAAAAGCTAGCTCCTTCCTGAAGACAAGAATCAACTTCGTAAGAAATCTGTATTTTCGAAAATTCAAATCTAGCATCAACTTTATCTTCGCTCTCACTCGCTCTTGATGAACATTGCCGTGCACTCTTGGGCTTGCTTTCTTCAGGAATATGTCAAAATTTAGAAACCTCTGCTTGTTTTTTGAAAAGGATGCCCCCCCTGGCATTAACCAAAGTCATGTTCGTAATGGTGTTTTTTCCATGATACCCTACATGAAATTTGAAGGTAACAATGGGAAAGAAGAGAATTATGCAAGAGAACTCCAAAAAACAACTTGGTCTTTTTGATGCTGTTTTTTTAGGCATTGGTGCAATGATTGGTGCTGGGATTTTTGCCCTTTTAGGTCAAGCGGGTGCCATTGCTCACAGTGCTGTTTTTATTTCATTCATTCTTGGAGGATTTATTGCTCTTTTAAGTGGTTACTCACTTAGTAAGCTTGGTGTACGTTTTCCCTCTGCCGGGGGTATTATTGAATATTTAGTCCAGTCCTATGGAGTGGGATTTTTTTCTGGGGGCATGAGTATTGCCCTCTATATTGCAGCACTCATTGCTCTTAGCTTAATCGCAAAGGCCTTTGGCAGTTATGCAAGTGTGTTTTTCCCTGAGCTTAGCTATCTTAAAGAATTACTAGCAGTATCCATCATTATTATTTTTACTTTAATAAATCTTAGTGGTGCATCTAAGGTTACCAAAATTGAAAACATTATTGTTGTTTCAAAGGTTCTCATTTTAGTTGTCTTGGCATCTGCTGGGCTATTTTACTTAAATACTGATATGATCTCACCATCTACCTACCCTTCTACATTTAATATCGCTTCAAGTATTGGGGTGACGTTTTTTGCTTATGAAGGCTTTCGTGTGATTACGAATACGGCAGAAGACCTAAAAGATGTCGAAAAAAACCTCCCCTTGGCCATGTTTATTGCAATAGCAATTGTCATGCTTCTTTATATAGTTTTGTCTATTTCTGTTTTTGGAAACTTACCCTTGAATGAAGTTATTCAGTCTAAAGACTATGCTTTAGCTGAAGTTGCTAAACCTATTTTTGGTTCTCTAGGATTTAAAATTATGGTTTTAACAGCTCTTATTTCGACTTCTTCGGCAATTAATGCCAACCTTTTTGCTGTTACAAATGTAACTTATCAAATGGCAAAAAACCGTGAACTTCCTTCTGTTTTTGCTAAGCCCATAGCTCATTCAAAAGAAGGACTCATCATAACTTCTATTCTTACTATTATATTAACCATGCTTTTTGACCTTGAACAAACAGCTATTATCGGTTCTATATCAATTTTATTCATTCATGCCTGTGTCCATTTTGGCCACTTAAAGATTATAAAAGAAACAAAAGCCATAAGGAGTCTTGTTATATTAGCCTTATTAGGTACAGTCTCAGCTATTGGGCTTATTTCATGGTACCAGTTGAAAAAATCTCCTTTAGTTTTTTTCTATCTAATCATATTTATTGCCTTGTCTTTTCTAACAGAGTTTATAATTAAAAAAATTACAGATAAATCAATTCAGCCTAGAACACCTGTTATTAAAAAATAATGGACCATGGACCCTAAAAAAAGAAGAAGAATCGTTGAACAACGAGATAGTGGTCGGAGCGACTGGATTCGAACCAGCGACCCCTTGCTCCCAAAGCAAGTGCGCTACCAGGCTGCGCTACGCTCCGATCTTCCTGGTGTCTGAGATAAAATCAGTAACACTTTATAAGTAATCTCATGGAGATTGGCAATTCTTAGTAGTCAAAAATTCACACAGATAGCGACACGCCGCAGCTCGATGACTGTGCTTATCCTTCCAAAGCGCCTGTTCTGCAAGGGTTTTCGAACTTTCACCCTTCTCGGGTAAAAATACCGGATCATAGCCAAAGCCCTCTGTGCCCCGATAAAAAGTTGCGATCTCCCCTTCTACTCGCCCCTCAAAAAAGTAATGCTCATCCGGTGAGAGATAGAGGCAAAGAACACAGATAAAATAGGCTTTACGATTTTCCTCTCCTTCAAGCTTTTCAAGGAGATGCCTTGCCCTCATTTCATCATCAAAGCTTGGATCTCCAAACCTCTTTGAATAAACTCCAAGGTCATTGGGAAGGGCCTCCACACAAAGTCCAGAATCATCTGAAAGTGAAGGTGTGCCAAATTTCTCATAAAAACCTTTGGCCTTTAAAAGAGCATTTTCATAAAAAGTTTCGCCAGTTTCTTCAACATCAAATGAGCTATCTGAAAGTTCAATCTCTAAAGGAGTTTCTTTTAAAAGAACTTTAAACTCAGAAAGTTTGTGCTTATTGTTTGAAGCAAGAAGGACTTTTGTTTTAGTACTCAAGGATCGTTATCCGTTTAGAGTTTCTGATTGTTTTTCAAAAACATCTTTCAATGCAGTTTCTGCACAAGTCACAAGGTCATTGAG
>JBMYPC010000038.1:0-24422 GCA_049599895.1 Bacteriovoracaceae bacterium
CCATTTTTGAAGAGTTTTAAAACCCGACATTTTTGTTCGGGCAGTTCTTGCTGGTTCCAACGATTTTGTCGGTTTAGGGCCTAAAATAGAGGGTGGAGATAGACTATGACCAGTGTGGGTTCCTCTTTTAATGGTGTTGTGCATTATAAGTCAAAGCAGGATTTTATGGACAGTCGCGCCCTGAATCGTGATGTCAAAGAGATAGCGAGCAAGGCCAGTGATGCTGTGAAGCCTGAGATTTCCAATGCTAAAAAGAAGCTCACTAGTGAAGTCCTCTCAAAGGGGCTTAAAAACCTCAAGCCCGCTGTGGATATGGCCAAGAATATTGCTGGTGGAAAAGTTGCGGGTAGCGCAGAAAATGAAAAAGAGTCCAAGCAAAAGATGGAAGAGCTTGAAAAAGCTCGGGCGTTAGATAAAGCCGCTGAACTTGAAAAAACTAATGAAGCGGAGAAAACCAACAAAGTCAAAAAACGAACGAAGCTTAGTGATAAACCTATGGTGTTTGTTTTTAAGGGCTTTGAGCTATTTTCAAACGCTGAAAATGATGGACTTCAACAGCTTTCAGATCATGTCAAAGGTTCGAAGGTTTTCAACTGGTCCGATGAAGATATTGCTTTTGAGGAAATTAAAAAGCATTCACTTTCCGCTCCGCTGGTTTTAATTGGTCATTCTCTCGGTGGAGATACAGCGGTCAATATTTCTCAAAGATTAAACAATCTCGAAAACGGTTATCGTAAAGTCGACCTTCTTGTGACTCTGGATTCAGTCGGTCTTAATAATGATATTGTCCCCACCAATGTTAATACGAATCTCAACTTTATAAGTGATGAGGGAGGGATCTTTAACGATGGGCCTAATATTGCAAGAGATACTGAAGAGACTGATGTGACTAACTTTCTAAGACCTGAAGATCATCAAGAAATTGATAATAGCAATCCAATCCAAAAGAAAATCTATGACTCTGTCGCTGAAGTTCTAGGTGATGAAATTCAAAAATTCTAAATGGAACTTCAGGCGATTGCTAAAATTCACACTCCTTTTCGACAGAAATTTGGTGTTCCAAGACAAAGTCATCTTTTAAAAGAGCTTTCATGCTCGATTGTTTTTGAAAAAGATTTTATTGATCCTAATTGGATTAGAGGCCTTGAAGAGATCTCTCATATATGGGTTATTTTTGGATTTCATTTGAATGAAACCAAAGAAAAGAATCCAACCACAAGACCTCCGAGATTAGGTGGGACTCAAAGAATGGGAGTCTTTGCAACGCGATCTCCTGATCGGCCCAATAATTTGGGTTTAAGCCTCGTGAAGATTGAAAGAATTGAAACAGATCAAAAGACATTAAAGGTTCATATTAAAGGAGGGGATTTTGTTCATGAAACTCCCATCTATGACCTTAAGCCGTTTCATCCAGAGGCAGATGTTTGTAAAGATGGGAGATTTGGTTGGATTGAGAATTTAGAAAACCCTTCACTTGAAGTTGTTTTTGATTTGATGGAGGGATCAGTTGAGGTGAGTGAAACTCTTAAGGTCGAAATCTCGCAAATTCTTTCTCATGATCCACGCCCCCCTCACCAATCAATCACGAAGTCTAAAATTTATAAAATGAATTACTACCCTTATGAGGTTGAGTGGTTTGTAGACCATGAGAAAGTTATCGTTAAGAGTATTTTCAAAGACTCTTAAATTCTGCTTCTCAAGTATTTTCTTAAACGTTCTGGATAAAGAGAGTCTGTGCTAGGAAAAAAGTAATCTCAAAACCACTATTTTCTAATGTTAGTGATTCTAGATTCATTCCAACTTCAATAAGATCACGATGTTCTTCAATGGTAAATTGGTTGAAACAAAGCTTCCGTCCCAACAAGTCACGCTAATAGGATCTTTAGCCTGAGAAGAAAGTGAAAAAAGTGATGTTAGTAAAACTGCTACTAGTTTTTTCTTTAATGTCATCATCGGGAACCTCCCTTATTTCTCATTTGCCCCACGGGACTTATGTCGAAACCGATGAAATCAGTAAAATATTTGATTCGGATTATTGTAATAAAAGAAATTTATGGCTTAAAGAATAGTGATATTGCATTTTGAGTGGTGATACTGATGACCTCCTCAACATCTAAGTCCTTAATTTCTGCAATCTTTTGCGCGACTAAGGGGAGATATTTGGGAGTGTTGGGTCTGCCACGAAAAGGATCTGGAGTTAGAAAGGGGGAATCAGTTTCAATCAGAGTTTTTTCAATCGGAGCAAGCTTTACGGCCTCTCTGACCTCATGGGCATTTTTAAAGGTAATAATTCCGTTGAAACCTAGGTAGTAGCCTAGGTTTAAAGCTTCCTCAGCTAAGTCGAGTTTAGAAGTGAAGCTATGAATGACACCTTTTTGTTTTTGAAGATCTTTGAAGTCATCAAGAATTGTTTTAGTGTCTTCTTCGGCATCTCTTGAGTGAATGACAACTGGAAAATCAAGGTCTGTGGCAATATTCATCTGTGATCGAAAGGCTTCAATCTGCTCTTTTCTAGGGGAGTTGTCATAATAATAATCAAGACCAATTTCACCAACGGCCACAACTTTATTATCAGAATTGGCATTTAATCGAATTTTTGCTTCAACCTCTTGATTGTAATCTTTAGCATCGTGAGGATGAATACCTTGAGTTGTATAGACGTTAGAATTTCTTTTCGCAATATCAATGACGCTATCAAGATTACTCGGGGAGACGGCAATGGTAATAATTTTTTGGACGTTATATTCACCAGCTTCTTTGATTGCTTCTTCTGGTGATTGGTCCTTTAAGTAATCCAGATGACAGTGCGTCTCTATAATTTCATTTTGAAATTTAGGAATACTTTTTTCTTTTTTTCCCATTACTACTTAGTAGGAGCTCTTTTGATGAGCTCTTCAATTAAGATAAACATTTGAGTAGGAGGGAAAACTCCTTCAATTTTGACTCCGTTGACAAGCATTGTCGGAGTGGACTTAACACTAAAAGTTTTGGCCTCATCGATCATTTGAACCACAGTATTTTTGATTTCTGGACCATTGTAACACTCTTCAACACCTTCCTTTTTAGCGTAGTCATCGAGCCATTTTTTAGAAAGTGTAGCTTGGTTGTTAAAGACGTCATCATGAATTGGTCCAAACTTTGAAGGGACGCAACCTGTAAGGTAAGCGGCACGACAAGCTTGGGTGTGGAAAGGTCTTTTAATCTCCGAGTTACAGTTGTGATCAAGAGGGTAAAAGAAGTATTGCATATGTACATTTTGAGGAAACTTTTGAGCAATTTTATGAGTGACCTTTGAAAGTGCGGCACAGGCAGGGCACTGAAAGTCTGAAAAAATTGTGATGCGAACAGGAGCATCATCAAAAGGTTTTCCTGTTGTATCAAGTCTAAAGTTTGAATCCATCTTGGGCTTTCCAAGTTTTGGATAGCTATCAAATTGTTGCATTAAACTTTGGGCAAGCTTAGAAGATTTACTGGTTTTGCTATTGACGTAATTCAGGGTGATAAAAAAGGGAATAGCAAGAATGACACCTTTAATGGCCAAACTTTTTACATCAATTCCAGGAGAGGCAGAGTTCTTTAAAAAGAGAAAAAGTGTCACCCATGAAAGGATGTAATAAACAGTACAAAATGGACAAAGACCACCAACAAAAAAGAGAGAGTAGATGAGAAGAAGCAAACATCCAACAGCATTAAGAATAAGGATACTATAAAGAGTTTTTTCATATCCCTCATTCTTAATTGCAAACCCTAGAAGAACGAGAAGACCAATGACTGCCCCGGGGATAGCAACAGGAACTCCAAAGATATTTGAAAACGTTGAAAGTGATGTTCCGTTACAGTTAAAGTAGGAATTGATATTACAAAGAGAGGATGAATTAGAAAGCTCACTTGGAAAGTGAAGACCAAAGTAGTGGCTCGTTAAATAGATACTGACTAGGATAATCGAAACACCTAAAACCATCAGGGCCATTTGAATATTAAACGAAGAATTTCTATAGATTGATTTTTGGTCCATGTTCTTACCTTAAGATCTTATTAAGAGTTCAATAATATTATTTATTTAGATTAGCTTGGATCTAGGAAAATTGAAATAGGTTCCAATTGCGTTTGTCGGTTTTATTTTGACGATAGCTATGCAAATTGGCCTGATTGTGAGTACAAAGTTGACTAATCTCAACAGTTATACTCGAATCAAGCTCTTTGATTTGGTTGACCGCAACTTTCTCAAGATCAAAATAAACTTTATCAGCTTTGAAAGTAAAAGCGTCAGAGTTTGGAAAGTTCTCGGTAAAGTCCTGAGAAACTTCATAATTTAAAAGCTTTATATGAGGTCCAATATAGGCCCTCTGAATATCAATTTTTTTTAGTTCAGGATTAAAAAGAATTTGATTATGCAGTCCACGCCAACCCGCATGAATCATCGCTACACCATTTATTCCTTCAAGAAGTATTGGCAAGCAGTCGGCAGTTTTGATGGAAAGATATGAAACTTTAGAAGAATCGAAAGTATGAATAATGCCATCGGCTTCAAGAAGACCCTCAGAGTTTGAAATCTCTTTTGTTGAAACAATTTTATTTCCATGAACTTGTTTGACTTCGTAAAAACTTTCGAACTCAGGGCGATCGTTAAAAACGAGAAAGTTACCACATTTAAATTTTTTGTCTTCAACTAATTTCATAGAGATAACTTTTTATCTTTTGAAAATGTTCAGGAGGCTCAGTCTCAAAGCGAAGAACTTCTTTTGTTACGGGATGTTCGATTCCAAGAACCTTTGCATGAAGGTAGGGTTCGTGAAAAGGGAGTGACTTAAGTCCATCAGGAATTTGATGAATCTGCTGCTTGGGATTGCCATAGAGTTCATCGCCTAAAATAGAAGCCTTGAGATACTGAGACATATGGACTCTAATCTGATGAGTTCGTCCTGTATGAAGCAGACATTCTACGTGATGGATTTTTCCAAAAGATTTGAGATTTTTATAATGAGTAATAGCTATTTTTCCAACTTTTGGTTTGAGGGACATTTGAATTCTATTAGTTGGGCTTCTTCCAATTTGTGTTTCAATTTTTCCGCCGGCAGGGACTTCTGGGCCAATGCAGATACATTCATAACGTCTTTCAAGATCATGTTTTGAAAACTTCTCGATCAGGGCCCTATGGGTCGAAATATTTTTCGCCATGACCATAACACCACTTGTACCCTTATCGAGTCTGTGTACGAGACCTGGCCGTTTTTCTTCTCCAACCCCTTCGATATCTGGACAGTGATAAAGAACGGCATTGATAAGGGTTTTATCTGGATGACCAGGAGCCGGGTGGACAACAAGGCCTTGAGGCTTATTAAGAAAGATCAGGTGCTCATCTTCAAACAGAATTTCGATGGGAATATTTTGTGGTTCTAATTCTGTTGGAGGGGGTGGGGGAATGTTGATAACGACTTTCCCTGGCTGAGCAGGCATTTTCTTTAAGCTGAGGTTTTCCATCTCATCAGAGGTGATTTCGCCTGCTTCAAAAAGTGACTTAATTGTTGAGCGGCTTAGGCCGACTGTTTTTTCAACGAGAAAATGATCAAGTCTTTTAAACTGGGCGAGGTCTTCATCGGTGATTTCAATAATTGTCGATTGAGTATCAATTAATGAATTGTCTGATTCACACATGAATTATGCAGTTGTTTGGCTTTTGAGTTTATGAAGATAGCTTGTTGCAACTAGCTCTGGATTAAGCTTAAGGCATTTCGCATATTGAAAGACAAAACCTCTTACATAGACAAGTGCTGGCAGACCTTCAGTATCTTCTTCTTCTATCTTTTTAAGATAGGTCTTAGAGATTTTTGTCATTTCACTTAGACGAGTAATATCAACATTTCTGTATTCTCTAATTTTTTTAAGGAAGTCTCCTGAGAATTCAGTGGCGCTTTCAATTTCTTTTTCAAACTCTGGATCAACTTTATACTCTAAAGAGAATCTCTTAACCGCCATAATCTTTGACATGGTATTTTCAGAATTGGCCTTTGGCTTTTCTGTTGGGTCAATTGAAATTCCCGCGACAGGTGAGGTTTCGTATCTTCTGTTAAGTTCGGATTCCTTTGAGAGTTTATTAAAGCCCCGGGCCTCATCGTATTTTCTTCTTTTAATGGGATCTGAAATGATTGAGTAGGCTTCATCGATTAAGTTTAAAACTTCATCGCATTCTTCTTTTGTCATTAAAGAGTAAAGAGCAAGGCTGTCTTGTGAATAAGCGTTCTTGGCCCTGATGTAGCCTTGTTTGACTTCGTCTTGATTGGCATCAATAGGAAGTTCTAAGATCTCATAATAATTTTTTTCTTTAGCACTACTCATAGTCACATTCTTTGTTTAAAAATGATTGAGACTTAATTCTAGTTAATTAATGTTTAAAAGTCGATGAACGATGCGATCAAATGAGTTCACAAGAGATGAGTTAGGGAATTCCATAAGAAGTGGTTTTCTTTTCTTCACACTTTGCCATACTGTAGCGTCGTAATCCATATAGCCGATATAATCGATTTCAATTCCAAAATATTTTCGACAAATAATTTTCATTGAATGACCAATGTCAATGTCGGCCTGAGTTCTTGCTTGATTAATGACGAGCTTTGGTCTGAGTTTTTCGATTTCAGCTTTAAGCTTAAGTCCCATCTCTTCATTGATATCAATCACTCTTGAAATCAGCTCTGCAGGAGTGGCTTCGGCTTGGATTTTAGCGTTTAGGGCCTTATCAATTAAAGGTCCAATATCAAGAAGGTCTTCAGCGATTTTTAACTTGCGATGATAAATTGATCGAATAAAACGATAAGTATTCTCGATAGAAGTTGGCTCAGGAAGTGCTGTGAGAATTCCTTGATCTGCCGAGATAAAAAAGTCGAGAGTGTTAAATGATGTTCCCGCACCTAAATCAAGAAGAACATAATCAGCATCGAGCTCTGTGAGCTTGCTAAGGATTTTATTCTTATGCATTTGTTTCAAGTTCGCCATTCCAACATCATCTTGAGCACCACTAATAATCGAAAGGTTTTCAATCGGAGTGGGAGTCACAAGATCTCTTAATCGCGCTACTTTTTTAGTGAGGTAATCACTAAGGGTCTTTTCAGGAATAGGAACACCGAGACAGGTGTGAAGATTAGCTCCACCAAGGTCGAGATCAAGAGTGATGACCTTATAGCCCATAAGTGCAAGACAGATAGAAGTGTTAGCCGTGAGTAGACTTTTTCCAACTCCACCCTTTCCACCACCGATGGCCCAAATCTTTACATTTCTCTCAGGACTGAGTTCTGAAGAAATGAGACTTTCCTCGTTTGATGAATTAAGGTTAAATTTTCCAACTTTCAATGCTTTAGCACTCCCGAAAAGTGTCTTTAATACTATCATCTCTAAAAAGAGACGAAGTGTTAATACCTTTTCTTCTATTCGGAATATTATGAGACGGAATTAACGCGGAGGTTCTAGAGGAAGGGCTTTAGGCAAGTTTTATAGCGCTGCACAGAAAAGTTGATCTATGAGCTTCGATCATGTCATACTTGTTTACTGTGTTATCTGTTACTGAAAAAAACAAAGATGATCTTGGACAGCTTCAGATGAAGAGCGATTTTCATCTTGCGAGAAAGTTTTGGCACTCAGGTGTTGGTGTAGCGGGGATCAGCACCTATTATGTTTTGGGTGTGGACCCAAAGGCCCTTGGACAAGGACTTCTTGTTTTTGCCATCACTGCTTTTATCGTCGAGTGGATAAGGCTCAATAAATCAAAAGCCCTCAACCAAGCCTTAACAAAACTCATGAAGCCTTTTATGCGAGAGAGTGAAAAGCATAGTTATTCAGGCTTTCCTTTTTATGCTCTTGGTGTCTCTTTAAGTCTTATTTTTTTCAATGAGTGGATTGCTCTTCTTTCTATATTCTTTTTGGTTTTCGCTGACCCAATAGGTTCTTATTTTGGCATTCTTCATGGAACAAAAAAACTTATAGGAAACAAAAGTTTAGAAGGTTCAACAGCCTGTGGCTTTACTTGTTTTTTTATCACTGTGATTTATAGCCTTGTGACAATTGGTTTTCATGATTATCTGATTATTTTTGCTTTTATAGCTGGTGCAATAGGTGCGATCTCTGAACTGGTTGCTGTCAATATTGATGACAATCTCGCAGTCCCCATTCTTTCTGCAGCTGGGCTCACAATCCTTAATAGTCTCTTTCATTTAGTTTAATTGGGAATCAAGCTTTTCAATTCGATATGTTCATAATCCTTAATGGCCTCAACAACGGTTTGATCTTCTTCGAGAAGCTCTTGGTCTCTAAAAAGACTTTTTAGCAAACTTATCCGATCGGAGAGTGCCATATTCTCTAAGAGAATCTGTTTCACCATGGGGTCTTTCACCATTAACATTGAAATATTATTAGTAAGCTTCTCTGTATCTGAAAGATAGTTTTGAAATTTCTCCCTCTCAAGAGAGTCTGAAACATAAACATCAAGCCATTTTGAAATAAGATGGCGAAGTTCATAAACATGGGCTCCATCAAAGACCTGCTCTTTTGCTTCATCTGGTAATGGTTTCACCGCATAAACAGGGTAGGGGATATTTTGTACAAGATGAGAGAGTTTTACTCGGCATACACCTTTAACGGCAATTCTCAGAACTCCTTGTTCTTGATCGTCATTGATAAGCTGAATTTGTCCCGCTGTACAGACATCAGAGGGAAGAGCATAAGGTTTAAAGCTTGCTCCTTCAGATTCATCGCGACTTTTAGAAATAATAATAAGAGAGTTGTTACTGAGGCAGTCTTGGATAATCTGCTTACAAAGATTGTCTTGAACAGTCATAGGGAGCACTGTCTCTGGAAAGAAGACAACATTGGGTAAGGTAATAACTGGGACGGCCATAAATTGTTTTGGTGCTTGCATTGCTCAATTTTATAACAACAATGATTGTTGCCACCTGAATGTCCAATCTTTTACTTAAATTTCGAAGGCTTAACTCTTTTACTCGCTTTATTTTCGGAATATCATTATCATTGAAATGCCCAATTTTTATTGGCACAGTGTAATTTTAGTAATTTAGTTTCAGTTAAAGAGTTTTAAAGAATTGATATGAGTGTTTATAAGAGTGTTCCACATATTGTAAGAAAAATCTGGGGTGGCCAGAAGTTAAAAGAAATCAGAAAGCTATCTTCGTCTGGTGATTCAGAAGAATTACCTGTTGGAGAAACCTGGGAAGTATCCGCTCATCCGGATGGGCCGTCCTATGTGGAAGACTCTAAGGCCAATGATGGAAAATTGAAGTTATCTGATGTCATAACGATCAAGGAGTGTCCTTACTTAATAAAGTATATCGATACATCTGATAATCTTTCTGTCCAGGTCCATCCTGGAGATGAGTACGCTGGGATTCATGAAAACAGTAAAGGAAAAGCTGAGTGCTGGATTATTCTTGAAGCTAAGTCTGGAGCTGGAATTTATTTAGGAGTTCAGCCAGAGGTGAATAAGGAAGACTTTTTTAATGCTGCTGAAGCTGGGAAAGATGTTAGCCAAATGATGAGGTTCTTTCCGGTCTCCCGAGGGGATTTCTTTTTCGTTCCAGAAGGAACAGCTCACGCAATTGGAAAAGATGTTACGCTGATTGAAATTCAGCAATGCTCCGGAATTACCTACCGGGTTTGGGATTGGAATCGTGTGGATGATCAGGGAAAGGGACGAGAGCTTCATATTGATCATGCAAAAAATGTGATCAACTTTGATCCCGAGGCGAATCAGTCAAAAAGTTTTCAAATGAAGATGCGCTCCTTTAATCTTCCCTCTGGGGCCACTCTTGTTGATCACCCTGATTTTAAAGTTTGTGTTTACTCGTCTGAGGAGAGCTTTGAAAAAGTCATTGATCTCTCTCAGAATGATCGCGCGGTAAGTATCGTTTGCCTTAAAGGTTCACTTAATGTGATAATAGATGGGCAGGATCGTGTTCTTGATCAATACAATAACCTTGTCTTATATAAAGAAAAAGAGGTGAAGATTGAATCAGAAAAAAGATGTCAATTCTTACTTATTACTTAGTCTTCTCATCTTGATGACATCTTCTTGTCAAAAAAGAATCGAAGTTTTATCAGGTTCAAATTCAAAAGTTCTAAACCTACCCAATGTTGAAATTAAAGAAACAAGACATTTTCCATGGAGAGCCGGCCCACTAGGAAGACAGGTGGTTTCAAAGGGAATTGTGGCAAGCTTCCGTCTTCCTCAATTTGAGCAAAGTGATCTTAAAGAGATCGTAAAAGAGAATGTCTCAGACAGTTGGTTGGTCCGAGTAAAGAAAAAAACCTATAGTACAACGACAACACTCGATCAGTTTACACTTAACCTTGCAAAGAAAAGTAGTACTAGAAACAAGCACTTTTTGATTACCCAGTTACCCGAGATCAAATTATGGTTTCTTTATGAAGCCGCCTCTGTGTCTCGACTTTCAAAGCTCGCTTGTCCTCCTCTTGGGCATCGCTATTTGATTGATGAATTTGAGAAGGTTGATTCAAAATCATCTCGAGCACAACTTCGAATTAAAAGTTCGGGAGAAAAAGATTATCTCTCAAAGGTTGGAATCTATCAGCCTCAGTCTCATAAAATTGATAGTGGAAAAAATCTTGTGGGAGAATTTTGGCTTGAGGTGGCCCTTTATCATACAGGTCGAAGAGAGCGAATGACTGATTTTCATCGCATCTCAGATCGATTGAAGATCACAAAGGAAATCGTTGTCGATCTGAGCAATTGCAATTCTCTTGAAAACAAAAATAAAATTCAAGATGAGAAAGTTATGGAGTTTCAATTTGGCGGCTAGTCTTAGCCGCTCGAAAATTCTAAAGCTTTTTACAGTTGAGAGGATAGGTCATTTCATGACCTTTTGAATTTTGAATAGAGACAAAATCTTCAACCTCTGAAAGACTGTTCATATCAGAAATCTTAATATGATATCGGTTACCTTCAAAAGAAAAATATTTTTTAAAGCCAAGTCTTGTGTACTTTGTTCTTGAGTTTGCATTAAAAGTAGCAGGGTTTCTAATGCCTCGATCATCTTGACTACTCTTTTTAATCACAACTGTTTTTCCAATGATCTTAAAGCTATGAAACTTTCTTGGTGTATCACAGTTCAGTTTTAGCTCAGTACTAAACCCTTGTTCAGCAAGCATTGCTAAGACAAGCAATGGTCCAAATTTAATGAGTTCTAAGCATAGCCTTTTCATGATTTTTCTCCTAGTTAGTCACGGCTATTAGGAGCAACAACTGTGCCAAGATTAGAGAGCGCAATTTTAGATACTTAGGTATTTATGACTGTCTAAACTTATGACAGGTGCCGGAGAATCATGAAATTTTCGGCTTTAAAAAGCGGTCTGAGGGATGATATAAACCTTTCTCGCAATCATTATATGTCGGACTGTAGCGCAGCCTCCGCCTGCGGCGACAAGTGTCCCAAAGGACAGTTGTTGACGAAGAGTGGAACAGAGGAGCGAATAGGCTGATAGAAATGATGATTTATGAGGCGAAGCGACCTCGCTCCAAATTCGCTTCAAGGTGACATTTTTTTAATCGGACTGTAGCGCAGCCTGGTAGCGCACTATTCTGGGGGGATAGGGGTCGCTGGTTCAAATCCAGTCAGTCCGACCATTACAAAATTTGATCTTTATTTTCTTTGTAAATGAATTTCTTACTTTTCATAAAAATGATAAGACCCGTTGCACATATAAGTATTAGTCCTATGCCTAAGGTTGCTCCAATATACTTCGCTGCAATCTCCCAGTTGTGTAAACCAATCAACAGACTTTTGACCTCTTTGCCATAAAGATCATCTTTTCTGAATAGAAGCAAGATACCTGTTATAGATGTCAAAATTAAAAACGGAGAAAGTATGATGGCCAATCTTCGATGAAAGACTCTAATATTCATGAAAAACCTCTTATGTTGTTTGGGAAAAATATTCATTTTTTAAAGCCTAATTATTATATCCTCATAATTATAGTAAACCAACCAAAGGCTGGTTGAGCTTGGCACTCGGTATCTTTTTGGAAAGAAGTCCGGCTAGTGTCACTAGCGCCGGAACAATGAGAAAGCCCCCTCCTGCACCTACAAAACCAGTGACAGCCCCAACAATCAATCCTTCTAAAGTTACATAATATGGATTTATCTTTTTCTTTTGCTCCTCCGTGTTTTTTCTGCCGTTTATCATAGGAACCCCAGCGGCCAACATTCTTGAAAAACCGATAGATGAGAATTATCTAAATGAAATTATTAAAACAGCAAAAAAACAATTTTATAAAAACCTTGTGATTAAGAAAGTCAAAGACCTTTGTTCCATCACTGATTCAGATAAAAGTAGTCAATGTCTTTCTTCGGGCCTTGCAGATATAAAAAAGCTTGTTCAAGAAATTTAGAGAAGCTCTCTAACAAAAAGATAAGGTCATTTTACTGAGTACCAATTTATTGAATTGTGTGACTTTCAGGAATTGATTGAGTCTGCTCTTCATCATAGCGACTCATGAAATCATCAGCTTCATTTCTAAGCTTTAAGAGATTGTCGAGAATCCCTTTCATCTCAGGTCCCTCATAATGAATATCTTCGAGAGCCATTTTTCCAAGAAGGCCATTCATTCTTTTTGTGAGGGCCTTTAATTGAGCAACTTCTTTAGGCATTGTCTTAATTTCTTGAGAGAGCTTTATAGCCGCTTCAACTCCAGACCTTTGAACATTATCAACAATCTTTTTGACTTCTCTTACGGGCTTATCTTGAATAAAAGGAAGGATCTGGTCCTGCTCTTCTTTTTTTAATTTGATAATCTCGTTTGTCTGGGTTGCTGAAATCTCGCCCTGGCTTCTTGCTTGCTTAATATTCTCACTGGAAAGGGCATCTCGTTTGATTGCGCTTTTGATGACGGCTTTAGAAAGACCTGTTTTTTCAGAAGTAATAGCTGCAAAAGAGTCAGTGTCATTTTCTTCCTCTTCTTTTTCGACTTTTCTTTCTTCAGGAGTTTTATTTTTTGCAGCGACTTCTATTTTATTAGCTGTAGGAAAGAGTTCTTCATAAATCTCTCGTCCTCTATTTAGTGATTGCTCAAACTCTAATTTATCGAGAGCTTTTCTCACTAAATTCTCATCAATTGAGACTAGCTCTTGCTCTAGGCTTGTGAGGTCAACTACGTAAACTTCGGTTTCTTCCCAACCGAGCTCTGTCATTGCCTGGAATCTTCTTCCTCCAGCGAGGAGTTCATTTTCTTTATTAACTGTTATCGGGTTGATCAGTCCGATCGCATCAATACTTTTCTTAAGGGCCTCAATATCAGTATTGGTTCTAAGGTATGGATTATTAACTTTAATATCACTTAAAGCAATTTTTTGCATGTGCTCTGTCTCCCTGATCAGTTGTGTGTGCGGAGGATTGAAGCAGGTTTGAAGGGCATTGACCAGCAGTTTTCACTGACCGTTCGAAGGATTAAGGAGTTAGAGCTTTGATAATGAGTCTTGGGATTGGGACACAAGGTGTTAAGTCGGCTTCAGTCCTAAAGTCATATTAGTTTTAATATGAGCTTCTCAAAGTCAATGACGGGTTTGATTAAAAAATAGCTTTAACTTCCTCAATCAGAAACCCCCATTCCTCAATGGCATGATCAGAAACGAATTCTAGCTGTATATGATCGCCTCTGAAGAACACGGATTCAAAATGAGAATGCTTACCTGAAATCGATTCAACTAAGATACGGTTTTTTCCTTCGTACAACCGAATAAAATCTTTTCCTCTTTCAAGATCAATCCTTTTGAAGCGGATTTTCAAAAATTGAGCTCCAGGAATGTGAAGGTCATAAGTTTTTTTGCGATAGCTTCGGTAGGGGTGGTTTGATTGGATTGGAGTTTTTAATCGTTGAGTTACCCAAAGGCTTTCATCTGGTTTTAGAGATCTTGCTTTATCTCCCTTTAAAAAGTTATACAGATTTAGTGTTCCTGATGAAACCGCAAAGCCTCTAAGAAACTCCTTCTTGGTTACTGTTTCAAGCATTCGTTTTTTTATTTCAAGATGAGTTAGTTCAGGTTCTCGAGATTGGAGATAAGCAGCAGCAGCTGTTACAAAGCCTGCGGCATAACTTGTTCCACTCACAACCTTAAAAAGATTGGCGTATTGATTTGGCCTATTACTTGTCAGAATATTTTGTCCAGGAGCAAAAAGATCAACAGAGTTTTTCCCAAAATGTGTAAACCATGAAGCACCTCCTCTAAAGGAGAGGCTTCCTACTGAGATGACATTGGGAACTTCATAATTTGCTGGAAACTGATCAAGGGAGTCGTTATTTTTTGATGAGTTTCCTGCCGCGGTTACAAAGAGAACACCCTTTGAATGGGCATAATCAATTGCAGCAACTAAAGCTTCTGAATAATACTTGCTCCCCCATGAGTTATTAATAACCAGCGCTCCGTTATCAACAGCATAATAAATCGCTTTAATGGCCCAACTTCTTTTGCCGCTGCCATTCTCTCTCATAAAAACGAGAGGCATGATTTCGACATCTTTAAGAAGTCCCTTGACTCCCATTCCTTGATCGAGTTGAGCTCCAACGATTCCGGCAATTCTCGTTCCATGACCATTGCCATCGCTTATATCGTTTGAGTTTTTATAAAAGTTATAACCATGAAAATCATCGACGAATCCATTTTGATCGTCATCGACACCGAGCTTTCCGTTAATCTCTTTTTGGTTTTTCCAGAGAATATTTTGCAGATTGGGATGATTCTTTTTAAAGCCTGAGTCGATGATGGCAATTATTGGAGTTTTACCAAGAGGAAAATCAGAATGGACTTCATTGAGTTTAAGATCTTCTCCTAGAGCTCCGGCCTTAATGCTTCCGTCTGAAAAAGGAATGTTGTCACCAGTATTTTCAAAGGCCCATTGGTAGCGCCAAAGTTCACTGTGCTCAAACCATTTCTTTTCAAGAAAGTTTGCTGTTTCTTCATTAATAATTTGTTTGACCTCATCATGTTCAATCGAGATGAAGCCCTCTAATGATTTAAGAGTGCGAATCCTATTTTGAAAAAAGGAGTTTTGCTCACCTACAGTTTTTAACGTGAGAAGAAAAGATTTATTGGGGAGTTGAAACCGACTGGTAACGATAAAGCTTGTTCTGAATTCTCGGGGGAGATTTTCTAAAGCTTGTTCGTTTTTAATATTAAGAATGTATTCATTTGAGATTAAGGTATCGGCTTTAGCTGTTTCTAAAAAACAAAAAAGTAATGCAAACGTGAGAAGTTTTTGAAGTTTTGTCATGGCCCGTCCAATTTGAGTCAAATAATCATCTGTGATTCACAAGCAGAGAATATAACGTCTTGTGTGTAGGATGTTAAAGATAGTTGATCATAATGTAAGGGAATGTTGGAGAGGGCCTTGGCGAGATGAATAAAGTACGGTTTTACAAATTTTTGACAATGTTTTTGCGCTGAAATTTCAATAGAATTCTCTAAATTCTTTATAAAAGCTTAGACCTTGACATTTTTCTGGTTGATCTTATCTTTTGATTAGTATTATCAATCAAGAATTTAAAATTTGGAGAAAATATGGCCAGAAGAATATTTTTTATGATCGCGACAACAATGGTTGTGACCATTATTGGCTCGATTGTTATCAGTTTTCTAATGAGCTTTTTTGGCATTGAAGCTGCTGCATATGGACAAGCTGGGTTCTATCAATTTGCTGCATTGATCAGTTTTGTTTGGGGTATGGGAGGTGCTTTTATTTCTCTTCTCATGTCAAAGTGGATGGCAAAAAAGTTCTATCGTCTGCAGATGCTTGATGAGCATGGGCAGGGAAGAGAGATCGTAAGTCTCGTCCATCAACTCTCGAGAAAAGCTGGTCTTAAAACGATGCCAGAAGTAGGGGTCTATAATTCAAGTGATCTTAACGCTTTTGCGACTGGACCTTCTCGAAACAATTCTCTTGTTGCTGTTTCTGATGGTCTTCTTCACAGCATGAACCGTGATGAAGTAGAGGGAGTTATCGCCCATGAAGTGGCCCACATTGCCAATGGAGATATGGTGACCATGACTCTCGTTCAAGGAATCGTGAACTCTTTTGTTCTTTTCCTTTCAAGAGTTGTAGCTGGTCTAATCGATAACTTTCTTAGAAATGACGATGACAATGGCGGAGGCTTAGGCTTTTTTGCTTATATGATTGTTTATAATGTTCTCTATATGCTCTTTGGTGTTTTAAGCGCCCCGATTGTGATGTGGTTCAGTCGCTTTAGAGAGTACCGAGCTGATTCAGGGGGAGCTTATCTTGTTGGCAAACATAAAATGATTGCAGCTCTTGAGAAACTAAAAACTCATTATGACCCTGCTACAAAGTCTGAACTTCCAGAAGGGGCAGAAGCGATGCAGGCGTTACAGATTAGTGGCAAACTAAAATGGAGTGAAGTGTTTTCAACCCATCCTCCTCTTGAGAAGAGAATTAACGCTCTTAGAAATTCTCAAGCTTACTAAGAAATTAATCTTTATCTTTTTCAGGGAGAAATTCTTCAGGAATTTCTCCCTCATAAACCTCTAGCCGATCACTTTGATTTTTCTTTTGAATTTCTGAGGGAACCTCTGGATCTACTTTTGAATGATAGTCATAGGGGCAGTTTCTGCATCCGCTTTCACAGCAATAACTTCTTTTCAGAAGATACTCTCGAGTGAAGACCATATTGCCGGCCTTATCGTATGTAAAATCAATGCCTTCTTGCAGTTTAAAATTCATTTTGAAATTAACTCACTTTGTCCCGCGTCATATGATTCTTCTCTTGATAAATCGCCAACAAATTTTACAATAAATGAGATTAATCGTGTTTTCAAAGCTATATCTAACCGTATCAGTAGAATACTAGTGAAAAGACTAAAAGGATAACAGAAATGGAAAAGGTTTGGGTTAAGAACTATCAAAAAGGTGTCCCCGCAGAAGTCGACTGTACATCTTATTCAAATATCCCCGAAATTTTCGAGGAAGGTTTTCGAAAGTTTGAAAGTCGTCCAAGTTTCTCGAATATGGGAAAGACTATTAACTACGCAGAAATGGAAAAGTTAACGAGAACTTTCGCTTCTTATTTGCAAAATCAACTTGGCCTTAAAAAAGGGGACCGAGTTGCTTTAATGATGCCAAACATTCTTCAGTATCCTGTGGCATTGTTTGGGCTTCTGAGAGCCGGACTTGTGGCCGTGAATGTTAATCCTCTTTACAGTGAAAGGGAACTTGAACATCAATTGAATGATTCTGGTGCTGACACCATTGTGATTTTTGAAAACTCGGCTCATGTCCTTGAAAAAGTTATCGCCAATACTCCGATTAAAAATGTGATCGTTACGGGTGTTGGAGATATGCTTGGTTTTCCTAAAGCAAATCTCATTAATTTTGTTTTAAAATACGTAAAGAAAATGGTTCCTGAATATAATCTTCCCAATGCTCTTAAGTTTAATGACGTTTTGAGTGCGGGAGATCCTGAGCTTTTTAAGAGACAAGAAATTGTTTTAGAAGATACAGCTTTTCTTCAATACACAGGGGGAACGACTGGTGTTTCTAAAGGGGCTGAACTGACTCACGGAAATATTGTTGCGAACATTACTCAAGCAAGAGCTTGGCTTCAACCAGTTCTTTCAAAAGTGGATCAAGAGATTATCATTACTCCACTTCCGCTTTATCATATCTTCTCACTGACAGCGAATTGCTTTATTTTTACTTCTATCGGTGCCCACAATGTTCTTATTACAAACCCAAGAGATATGGATGGCTTTATTAAAGAGCTTTCAAAGTGGAAGTTTACCGCCTTTTCTGGAGTGAACACACTTTTTAATGGTCTCATCAATAAGCCTGAATTTAAAAACCTTGATTTTTCGAAACTGAAGATCACTCTCGGTGGTGGAATGGCCGTACAAAGGTCTGTTGCTGAAGAGTGGAAGAAAATTACAGGAACTCCTCTTATTGAAGCTTATGGACTCACGGAGACATCTCCAGCGGCTTGTATCAACCCTCTTGATACTCCTGAGCACAATGGCTTTATTGGCCTTCCCATTCCTTCAACAGAAGTCGTGATCAAAGATGATGAAGAGAAAACTCTTAACATTGATGAAGTCGGAGAGATTTGTATTAAGGGACCACAGGTCATGAAAGGTTATTGGAATCGTCCTGAAGAGACAGCCAAAGTTATGACTGAAGATGGATTCTTTAAAACCGGTGACATTGGTTGTATGAACTCTGATGGTTACTTTAAGATTGTCGATCGTAAAAAAGATATGATTCTTGTTTCAGGGTTCAACGTTTATCCTAATGAGATTGAGGATGTTGTTCAGACACATCCAAAAGTATTTGAATGTGCTGCTATCGGAATCCCTGATGACAAAAGTGGTGAAGCTGTAAAAATCTTTGTCGTGAAAAAAGAAGAAGAGCTTACAGAGTCAGAGCTTAAGGCTTTTTGCAAAGAACATCTCACAGGCTATAAGAGACCAAGATTTGTAGAGTTTAGAACGGAACTCCCTAAATCTAACGTTGGCAAGATCCTCAGAAAGGATTTAAGACAACAAGAATTCCAGGCTTAAAAAAAGTTAAAATTGAATTGAAAGCTAGGGCCCCATTTCATGGGGCTTTTTTTATGGTGTCTAAAGTTTAAACACCTAGAGAATTTTGACAATTACTAAGAATAACCCTCCGTCATTTTAACCGCTTAGAAGCTCATTCTTGGCACCAGCCTTGCTCCCATAATAGAGATCTTTTTTTATTGGATTTGGAGGGCCTTTTGAGGCTGGTTTTGAGTTTAAGAATATTCATCATCTTTGTTTGCTCATTTGAGCTCGCTTTTGCGATGACAATTGAAACCCTTTCCGTGGTGAAACGCTCTCCTGCTTCAGGGCTTGATAAGGCATCCTATGATGTCTTAATAGCTGAAATAAAGTCTTTTGAAAAAGCAATCTATGGTTACGACAAAGTGCCTGTCTGTGAAACTGTTGAGGCCCTTGATGTTCCGTCTATTGAACTTGAAGAGACAGAAAACCTACAATCTGTAACTGAAGCCGATTATGACCAAATCCGTGATCTCTTTCTTGAGAGAAATTCTTATATCGTCACGAATAGCTCATCAGGGGCAATGACAAGAGAAGAAATCGAAGATCTTTTAAAAACGGCTCTAGACAAAGGATTTTCAAGAAATCAGCTTGAAGACATTATTTTTGATTTTGAAGACGGTGAAGACTTCAAAGTTTATTTTGAAGAGACCATTGCCAATATTGAAGCTGAAAATAAAAGAAACGAAAATCGAATCTCTAGAGGTGAGAATACTCAAGAAAATTATTTTATTCGTTTAGATAAGATGAAGAAAAATGCTTGTGGTGATTATATCTACACTGTTGAGAAAGAAAATGTAGGGAAGGGACAAAAGCAGGAATGTTATGTTCCTCGAGTTGAAGGGCAAATTGAGAAGTTTTCTAAAGCAATTCAAGAGCTTGAAAGTAATAAACAGGAGCTTGAAGAAATGCCTGATCACCAATTTAAGATGCTTAAGGCTGCAAGCAACAGGGCCCATCGGATCAGGAAAAAGCTTGAGCTTTATCTCAATTCTCGAAACTTCACTGAAGAGCTTATTCAAAAACTCGTGATTCAATATATCTCAAAAGTCGTAATTGGAATGCGAGACTTTGTCGTTATTAGTAAAGCTTATTCAACAACAGAGAATCGTCTGGAAGGACTTTATGAATCTCTCTTAATTGATATTCCTGCACATCTTTTTAGCTATGAAGCTGACAAATTCATTTGGGCTATTCAAAGTGGATCAAAACATAAGTTTAAAAAACATTGGCTTCTTTTAGATCCTGTAAAAGCTGAAAGTCGAGTAGGGGAAAGAGTTCTTTCTTATCGTCCTCGATTTAATAAAGTTGAAGTTCATAAGCGTGACATGATCACACTGATGAATGCTCCTACTAAGAAAAACTATATTCAGACTTTGAAGTGGTATACTCTCGTGATGCTTGGAACACAGATGCAGACGTATAACGCTCTCATTGGTAAAGATGGCGAGCCTGTTGAAATCCCAAGATCGTGTCGAGAAAACTTCAATTCAAACCTTCCTGAGTTTTTTAACCTTCCTTATGAGAAGGGAAAAGGCGAAGAGATACTGAACTCAGTTCTTGATGATCTCATGTTTCTCCCAGAATTTACAAAAAATGAAAAAGAAAAGGTAGATGAAAGAAGAGTTCAATCGGTGATTAAGCAGTTTATTGAA
This sequence comes from Bacteriovoracaceae bacterium, assembly GCA_049599895.1. GTDB lineage: Bacteria > Bdellovibrionota > Bacteriovoracia > Bacteriovoracales > Bacteriovoracaceae > JBMYPC01. Next base: position 20,254 of record JBMYPC010000038.1, read on the forward strand.
AATACATCTGGAAATCCTTTTAAAGATGGATATTCTGGGGTCTCTTCTGTTGAAAAGTATCTTTGGGCAGATTATGCAATCAAGGGAAGGTCTTTTGAGAAGTACGGTGAACCAAACTTTGATGACTACGAAGACTTCGATATGATAGTTCATCTTAAAACAGGACAATTTGAAAAAGCCTTTACTCATAAAAATCGAGCAAGAGTTCAAAAATATAAAAAGACAATGATCTATAAAGATCTTGATGTATTCAAAGCCATTTTAAATCCTGTTGACTCGAAGAAGGTTTTTGAAGTCTTCCCCCATCATTTAGATGAAGAGCTTGATGGGGCTATCAGTTATAACTATGGAGCCAAAGAAAAGGTTTCCGAATACCTCGCGAAAGTTATGCAAAGAGAAGGTTATACGGACGTTAAGGAATTTATCGAAGACAAACTTCCAAACTCTTTTAACTCTAGGGTTTATATTCCTTTTCCAAGCCTTTATGGGAATCCTATTTGGAGACATTGGGCCTTAAAAGAAATGGCCGAGTTTGTGGAGCGAAATTTAGTAACGACTAATGGCTCTAAACTTTATGCTGAAACTCAAAAAGCTTGTGTGAGAACCACAGTTGAGACAGTCATGTCGCAAACAATGATGGGGTCTTCCCTTAAAACAATTAAAAAGTATACAAAGATTTGTGGAGACCAAAATAAAAATGTTTTCGAGGAACTCCATAAGTCATTAAGATCTTTTCTTGACACAAGTCAAAAACATGTTTCAACGAAAGAACTCCTTGCGAGAAATATTAGTAAAGATTGGGATATTTTAAGAGCTCTTTGGAATGCTTGGAGTAAAAATGGACAAGTGAACTTCAAAGCGGGAAGTACGACAGAGAAAGATTTTATCGTAAAGCATTTAAAGTTAGGAAACCGTTGGGCGATGGCCAGGCTCGGCTACGTTCATCTCTTAAATGAAATCAATGTACTTGGTAAGTCATTCACTCCAGAGACAACGAGAACTCCAAAAAGAAGAAATGGCGGGGGACATCTTACGTTTACTGGAAACACCTTTTGTTTTATGCGAAATGTTTTGGCCCGGAAAACGAACCTTGTGAAAGCTGGTGAAGTTCTAGGTATCGATAAGCCAATAACTCTTTTTCATGGAAACTCCCTTTTAAAGAAAAAGGAAAAGAAGTCCATTTGGTCAATGCAAATGGGAGAATTAACTGACCTTGAGCATAATATGGGACTTATGTCTAAAAAGATAAAAGGGGCTCCTGCTTTTAAACTTCTTGATGAGATTTCTTATAAAAACTTTTTTACTAAAGAAAGAGCACTTAGTTTTGCAAAAGAAAAACTTGAATACTATGACCAAAACGATGATAAACAAAGTGGACTATCTCCACTTGCGACTCAAGAGCTTCAGTCTTATCGAGAGACGAACGATGCTAAAATTACTGATTTTTATGTAGAGATTTTAGGTCTTAGTAAAGAAGAGGCTCCCGATAACCTTAATGAAGTTTTTTCTGATCACGTGAATCTCCTTGAGCAGTTTGTCACTGTGTATGGTGATCCTGAGCAATATGATTCAAAGCAAGCATTACTTGTCAGAGATCATAAGTTAAAGAGAATTCTTGCTAAAGACATGATTCGAAGATTGGCAAAAGATAAGCTTGAAGAGGTGAGAAAAGGTCTTGAAGGATTTTGTTCTCTTGATTCAAGTGATCATGAAGCAGCGAAAGCGCAATTTTTCTGGGCATCGAAAAATCATGCAAAGCTTAACAGAATCCTAGGTGTTTCAGATGAAGTAATGGCAAAAATTGAAAAGAGTATCACTAAGATGAGTGCTGAAGAGTTTAGAGATATCTTTATCGGTCTTGGTCTTGCCGCAGCGTCTATGGGTGCGATTCTCATTGGAGCAACGGCAAGTGTACTTGGGGCAGGTGCAGGAATCGGAATGGTGATTGCTGGTGTCACTGCTCTTAAACTTCAGTATGATCTTTTAGAAAGAGAAGTTGGGCGTAAATTAAGTGCTGATCAATATGAAGCCATCGTTAAAGAAGCTGAGGAGTTAGGACTCGCTGATTTAAATTCTAGTGACAAAGTTTCAAGAACTTGGATTTGGACTGTCGTAGAAGCGATTGGTTTTATTCCAATGATCAATATTGTTGCAAAATCAGCTAATGGAGGAATTCGAATAGCGAAGGCAAGTGTACTTGGTTTTGCCAATGCCAGGGCCAATGGACACGGAGTTTGGAGCTCTTGGAAAGCCTCAGGGCGAGCGAGTAAGACAGCTTATAAAAATGTTGATGTGGATGTCTCAAAAGTTATTATTGGTCTCGATGATCTTGATGATGCTGTTGATATTGGAAAAGATATTGCCAAGAGTAACAAGGGAAGTAAGTTAGCAGAAGAAGTAACGGAGGAACTGACTAAGCTTGATACTCTTAAGAATCAAGGAAAGATTAGCATGCGAGAGCTCATGAAGCGTGTTGGCGGAGAGCTTGAAAAACTCCAAAGTTTTGCTCAAAAGTCATATGAAGCTTCGGATACATTGGCCAAATCAATAACAAAGATTGACGTTAAAACGCTTAACACCAAAACAGCACAAAAAGCGGCTGGTTACTGGGGAAATAAAGTTGAACCATTTTTAAACTACTTTTCTTCATACTGGGGAAAAACAGGGACAGTCCACTCTCGATTGAGAGGGGATCGAATAAAGTATGCCAGATGGGCCTATGCTCGAGCGAAAGAAGGGAAGTTTCTCTGGGGAACAAACTGGTGGTACAAGTTCCGTTACGGGCATCTTGGAAAATATGGCTCAAAAATGGTGAAGATTCGCCGAGAACTTGAGCAGCTAAAGAATGCAAAATCGATTGAAATTGATGGTGTGACAATCAAAACACTTGAAGATTATATGTTTCATCGAATGGATGATCTTACGACAATTTTTTCAAAGATTCCTATAAGGAAACGTGAACTTCCTTACATGTTCCTCATTATGGGAGGACCAGATATTACAACCTTAAAACTATTAAACGTACCTATTCCAAAGTTTATGAAAGGCCCTAAGTCTTTAAAATATTCAGGTGGATTTCTCGCTAATGGTATCGCCATGAAAAATATCTTCATGTCGAGGGCCGTTATTCTTTCAAGTATCCACGAAAGAATTGTCAGATCTCTTTTAAAGATGCCTGAAAATATGGCGAATCGAACAATTGGTTATGAGTTTTCAAGAGTTGGTCAAGTGATTGATGCCAGTATCGATCTTTTATTAAGAGATTTTCAAAGAGATTATGGTGATGATCTTTCGAAAATCATAAAAGGAACAGTTGATGAAAGAAAGTCAGATGAAATTGCATTAGTTGTTTCAAAATCGAAAAATTCTAATGAACTTAAAGAAGGACTTATTGAGCTAAAACTTAGCAGAACAAATCGAAATAAAATCATGACTTTAACTAGCGATTTGATGGACACTAGAAACTCTCTTTACTCGCAAAAAACAGCAATCCAAACAGCGATGGCCGAAGAAACAAAAGAAATGCTTAAGAAGTATAGCGTGCGTCATGATATTGGAAATGTTGTCGTCGCATTCAAGGATTTTTATCACAGAACAGATCAAAAGAGATGGGGACACCTTCTCAAAGTTTTCCCAAGTCTTTTTATGGGAATTAAAGGACAAACTTTTTCACGTTACAAAGTAAAAGATATTGCTGAAATTATTCCTGGAGATCACATTAAAACAATTTTTGGAAAGAATGCGACACCTGAGAAAGTGAAAAAAATGCCAAGAAAAATGATTGTAGAGAAGATTATGAGTTCAAACTCAGAAGTTCTCAAAGATGTTAATGTGAACACCTCCTTTAACTTATTAATCTAAGAAATTACTAAAGTACATTTTGAAAATAAATTACGCAACAATTCTATTTTTTTTTTTATTCTAGTGCAAAAACAAACAAAAAATATTCAAGTATTTTACCAATGTTCATTTGATGTTTAATGAACAACATCTTAAGTGACTTGGTTAGTGAATTAACTAACCACCACTCCTGACATCTTGAACTAATCTAAAGAACGACGTACAGTAGAATTACAGCATGAGCAGGTCAAATCAGCAAAGTCAAAGCAAGGTAGTAATTCATTTGAGACTTTATATTCCCAAAATAATATTGAATATTCAGAATTGCA
>JBMYPC010000039.1:0-23922 GCA_049599895.1 Bacteriovoracaceae bacterium
ACTCCCATAAAGGCTATTGAAAAGTTATTCTTCTTAATGATTCGATGGGCTTTAGGCCTTGGGGCATTTTTATCGAGTGGAATGAGGTTGGTCAGAATAAGAGGAAGATTATGATCTTGGTTTAAAAGGATTTTATATTCTTCCATCGTTGGAGTAATTGCATCATAGTTTAAATTTTCAAGAAATTTAATTTGTTCAGTAATAGGTGTGAATCGATCAAAGAGAGAACCGGTGTGAACTAATATGGCCTTCTTTAAAACTTTGTCTCGCTTAGATGCTATTTCTTTTTTGAGTTTCTGCCTTTGCGTCTCACATTGCTCTTTACTGTCACACTGATAAGAGTTCGTTGCAAAGACGTGAATATCTACAGACTTTGGCTCAGGGTTTTGACCAAGACAAGAGACGAGACTTAAGCAAAGAAGCTTAAGGAGAAAATAATGCTTCATAAGTTACGCGCTTACTTTTTTCTTCTGGCGAAGAACAGTTTTTAACGCTTCTAGAATTATCTGGTATTCCTCAGGCTGGCAAGAGAGACAAAGACTCATTCGAAGAGCACCCATCTGATATTCAAAGGGGATATTCATCGCTCTTAACACCTTTGACCCAGTCGGACCTTGATCTGAGCAAGCTGAAGAGGTTGTAATATAGACTCCAACTTTTTCAAGTTTTTGCCGAACCAGCTGCCCATCGCTATTTTTTTGGGCAAGATAAGTGGTTGTCGGAACCCGTGGTGCATTCTCACCAAAAATAAAGATGTCCTCAAGGTCTGCTTTCAGGCCAGCTTCAAATTCGTTTCGGGCTTTTTCCATAAGAGGAATCCGCCTGAACTGAGCATCAAATGAGCTGATGGCGACACCTAAAGTTTCAATGGCAAGATAGTTTTGTGTTCCTGATCTTAGTCCGTGTTCTTGGCCACCACCTTTAATGAGAGAAGAAAAGGCATTTAAGTCCTTAACCATGATAAAGCCTGAACCAAGTAGGGCGCCAAACTTATGGCCTGAAGCAAAAGCGTAGTCGATGTTTGAATCATTGAAATCAAAAGGGACTTTTCCAACAAGCTGAGTTGTATCGCAAAGAAAAGGGATTCCGTGATCCTGACAAAGTTTTCCAATTTCTTTATAGGGCTGAATCACACCTGTTTCGTTATTAGCGGCCATAATGCAAACAAGAGTGATTTCGTCTTTAGAGTTTTTTACAGATTTTTCAAAAGCTTCTAAGTCGATAAGGCCGTCTTGATTGACATTGACCCATTTAGTTTCTTGATTGAATTTTTTTGCATAGAAGTTTGTATTATCGACAATTGCTGAGTGTTCAATTGTTGAAATCAGAATTTTCTTTTTGATGGGTTTTTTCTCTTCAACGAAAAGTGAAAAGAAAACATTGGCGATTCCTTCACTTGAACCAGAGTTAAAAATCACGTGGTCGCGATGGACTTTGACATTGTCGGCGATCAAATTTCGCGTGGCTTCAATGTTCTCTGCGATTTGTCTGCCAATGACATGTCCAGCGCTAGGATTGGCAAAAAGATCCGTGTCCATCCTCTCTATCAGCATCTTGCGGACGTTAGGGCATAGAGGTGCTGATGCATTAAAATCTGCGTAAAGCGACTTCACTTTGAAATCTCCTGAAAAAAATTTGATTACCAACCGTAATGAGACGCTAACAATTTGCGGGCATCCCGTAAATACGAGAAGCAGTGGGAAAAACAATTTTTGACGTCCTGTGTTTGGTTTTCTAGAATTGTAAGTAGATGGAATTTGGCGAAAATAAGGAGACAACATGGAAGTCATCACAGTCGCAAACAATAAAGGTGGAGTCGGTAAAACGATGCAGTGCTACCAACTCGCGTGCTATCTTGCCAGCAAAGGCAATAAAGTACTTGTTATCGACCTCGATTCTCAGGCCAACCTCAGCAGTACATTTGAAATTCAAATCAAAAGAACCCTTATTCCAGAATGGCTAATCGGTGACGTCGATGGTGAAGACATCATTGTGCAAAGCGGAGGAACTCAAGAGTTTCATCAAAATATCTTTTTAATTCCAAGTAGTAGGCATCTTGCGAATCTTTCAAAGCTTCTTATTCTTTCTGAATCTGAAATTCGAAAGAATGCGGGAAGAAAAGAGAGACTTCTACGGCTTAGACTTAGAGAACTTGAAGAAGAATTTGATTATGTTGTGATTGATACACCACCAATGCTTGGTGATGAACTGATTATGTCACTAGTGACTTCAGATCGAATTTTAATCCCAACTCAAGCTCAAGACTACTCCATTGATGGACTTGAAGAGCTTATGGATACTTTTGAGATCATTAAAGAAACTGAAAATCCAAAGCTTCAGTTTAATATCATCCCGTCGATGGTGAACCTAAGAAGAAAAATCGAAAAGCAAAGAATGGAAGAACTTGCGGGACAGTTTAATATTACTCCTCCGGTTCGAAACCTTGTTCAAATGCAAGAGTCGATTTCGTGTCGCAAACCTGTCTTTATGATGGGCAAAAGAAGTCGTGCGAAGTCTGATTATGAACAACTTTGGCAATCGTTAGAGCTCTAAGAAGCTTTAATTTTTTAGTTTTAACTTAAGAAGAAATACGGAGATTTCTTTATGGCGAAAAGTTTCACCCCTCGTGTATCAAAAAGAGAAAGAAAGACTATAGATCTTACTGAAAGACTTGATTCAAGTGTCTTTCAATTTGCAGATGACAGATTACTTAAAGGCGCTAGACTCGATGAAATCGAGCTTAAGACCATTAATGTTAAAGAACAGGTTCGAACAAAATTTAATGATTCTTCATTAAAAGAGCTTGCAGAAAACATTAAAACAAATGGGCTGATTCAACCTCTCGTTCTTCATCGAGTAGGGCGAAAGTATACTCTTATTTGTGGTGAAAGACGTTATCGAGCGATGACTCTTATCAAGATGAAAAAGTGTCCATGCTTTATTCTTGAAAATAAATCAGAAGAAGAGCTCATGGCGATTCAGTTTTCTGAAAACACCGCCAGAGAGTCTCTTCACTACATTGATAAAGCTGATGGTATTTTAAGCTATCAAAAAGCAACTAATGCCAGTGAGAGAAAAATTGTAGCGGCACTTGGAATTTCAAAGTCTGAAGTTCATCGAAGTCTGATCATTGCTAAACTTCCAAAGAAAGTGAAAGAAGCGGCGAAGATCTATGACGTTGAAAAATATGTTCTTCTTGAACTTTTCGCTCTTCCAACCGGAACATTAAAGCGAAAACTTCAGGCCATGGTTTGTGCTGGTGGGATTACCAAGCGGGCTCAATTTAAGAGATTGCTTAAAGATTCACCTGCCCTAACTAAGGGGAAAAGAGCCACTACAGCAACAAAGACCAGAAAGACTCGAACGACTAAGAGAACGAGCGTCTCGAATCTAACCGCCAATGCTCTTCTTAAGGCCATGAAAGAGAAATCTAAGAATATGGATCTTGATAAAGAAGAGAAAAGACTTCTTGAGAAGTTCCTGAAAGAGTCTTCAGATATACTAAGCTAAGTACTTAATTAATACTAAGGTAGGGTCTCTGTGGGGTGATGATTAAGGTTTTCACCCCTGTCTTACATTTAAACAGCAAATTCTAAGTTGCTAAATTTAGAAAATGACAGTTGTTTTTGGCCTAAATCCTTCTGTAATTCTTACTAATTAGTTGAAACTATTACGAAAAAAGAGATAATCAGCCCGATTTCATAAGGCAGGATGCCCATAAATCTTACACTTAAGGCCTACCAGCAGAGATGGCCTACAGCTTGCACAATAAATTTCTGAGAGAGAGAATGAAAAGGGAATATATTTGTGAAGAGCTTATCGAGATTCCATATTAAATCGAGCAAGGGCTTAAAGGCGTTAAGCTTAGCTGCTCTTATGATTTTCGGATTTTCATCTGAAGTGCTTTCTTTAGAAAATAATTCTGACGTTCAAATTCCACTTAAAGTCGCTAATCGAGCTCCTGCTAACTACATTCCAGATGATGATTTCTCAGTGGCCTATTATGAAAATGAAATTTGGCTAAGCAAAGTCTTTGTTAAAGATGATGCTGGCGTTATGGATCGTATGAAAAACGATTTTACTGCTTGGGAAAAACAAGAAGAATTTGAAAGGCTTTGGGGAGTGACTCCACTTGATAAGTTTAAAACTCCAACTAGGCAGGCCAAGATTAATTACTTTAATCGAAACCTTCTTCGCTATGCTGACAAGAGACTTGCTGGGGAAGTAAAGAAGTCTGAGAAAGGCTCAACCCTTAATAAAGTAGGACAAGTTCAGAAGACATTAAGACCAAGTTCTCAAGTTCAGATCGCAGGAAAAGTGAAGCTTAAATTTAAGGCAAGACTTCTTCAAGGAAAGGCTTCAGTAGCGCTTGAAAATCCATATGTTGAAAACAATATTGAATTCAAAGCTGACGGCTCAATTAATATGACGGTAAAGAAAAACATCTCGATGCTTAAGCTAACTGCTCAAGCAAAGTATGATGTTCAAAAAGAGCATTATTTCACAGAGTTTAGTAGACCTCTTAACAGTAAAACTGTGGCAAAAGTAAGCTCGCATCAAAACTCAAAAACAGCTCCTTTTTCAAACGATTCAGACAAAAGAGTTGAAGTCTTTTTTAGTCACTCTTTTTAGTCGGTTACTGTTAATTCCATCACTATTTAAAACGACTTTCTATTCCTTTCTATATTGAGTTACGTTAATCTTTACCTAAGAACAAATTTTATTATGGTGAGGATTTATGTCGTCGATTTTCGATTCTGCATTGTATCAAGATGCACTGGAGCAGTTAAGCAGTTCAAGTCAAGTTATGGGTCTTGATCCCAACATTTCAGAAAGATTAAAGTATCCAAAAAGGGCCCTTCAAGTTTCAATCCCTGTTCGTCTTGATGATGGAACGGTGAAAACTTTTATGGGTTATCGAGTACAGCACAATATGACGATTGGTCCTGGTAAAGGTGGGATTCGTTATCATCCTCATGTGAATATGTCTGAGACAGCAGCTCTTGCTATGCTTATGACTTTTAAATGCGCCCTTGTTGGTCTGCCACTTGGTGGAGCAAAGGGTGGAGTGTGTGTTGATCCCACTCAGCTTTCAAGACAAGAACTTCAAGCGCTAACAAGAAGATATGCAACGGAGATTGGAATCATTGTTGGTCCCACTCAAGATATCCCTGCTCCAGACATTGGAACGGATGCTCAGACCATGGCCTGGTTTATGGATACCTATTCTCAAATCAATGGTCACACAGTTCCAGGAGTTGTAACTGGGAAACCAATTACTGTTGGTGGTTCACTAGGACGAGCGGAAGCAACGGGTAAGGGTGTTGCTTATTGTATTAACTTTGCTTATCAAAAACTCAACAAGAGAATTGATAGCTCAACAACTGTTGCAATTCATGGTTTTGGTAAAGTTGCGATGCCTGCTGCTCAAGACTTAAAGAGCCAGGGAGCAAAGATTGTCGCGATCAGTGATGTTTCCGGAGCATTCTATAATAAGAATGGAATTGATATTGATGCAGCAAGTGAATGGGTCACCAAAAGAAAACTTCTTAAAGACTTTAAAGGTGAAGGAGAGATGATCACTAACGAGGAACTTTTTGAACTCGATATTGATATTCTTATTCCTGCAGCAATTAGTGGTGTGATCACTGAAAAGAATGCACCTAATGTTAAGGCCAAACTTATCGCTGAAGGTGCTAACGGACCTGTCACAAAAGAAGCCTATGCGATACTTCACGAGAAAGGAACTTTCATCATTCCTGATATTCTCTGTAACGCCGGTGGTGTTATTGTTTCATACTTTGAATGGGTTCAAGGTCTTCAGAACTTTTTCTGGAACCTCGATGAAATTAACCTAAAACTTCACGACATTTTAAAGAATGCCTTTGAGAATGTTTATGAATGCCAGGGGGTCTTTAAAACGGATATGAAGCAGGCAGCTTTCATTGGAGCTTTAAGAAGGTTAGAGCGTGCCATGAGACTAAGAGGGTTATTTCCATCATAAAGTTTTCAGCTTTTCTCTTTATCATTCTCTTTGCCTTTTCTTCTGTTGAAGCAAAGGTTGAGAGGGTGAGATATACCAACAAATCTTTTGAAGATTTTTCTTTGGCCCAAGTTTGTAAAGAAATGAAGGCAAGCTCAAAACTTATTATTGAAGCTCACGGGGTTTTAAGTGTTGATTGTATGGGTCAGCTCATCAAGGTTTCAGACTTTTGCATGAAAAAGTTTAAAAGGAGAAAGAACTTCGTTCGAGGCTATATCGGTTTTGATAGGCTTGAGAATCCGAGGGCCTATTGTCAGTTTGCTGAGCAGTCTATCGTGAGTTTCAATTGTTCAAAGTCACCTAAGTTTTGTCTTAAGGACTCTAGACGAACCTGTCAAAAGTTAGGTCGCGTCTATGCGAGAAGGCTTGAGCCTTTAAAGTCATTTCAATCGAACCTCATCGGTGGCAGAACTCTTTCTTGCTATTTTCAAGAACCTTCTGAAGAGGACAAGCTCTTTTCAGAATTGAATTAATTGAGACCTTAGAAAAGACTCTCTCGTCTTATTTCTCTTTATAATCTAAAACCATAAAGACTCAGTCTCTGGAGGCTTTATGTATCTAAGAATTAATTCCTTAATCCCTTGCAGTCAATCTTACGAAGTCGTTTCGCTCTTTGGTTATTGTTCTGCTGGACTTCCTGGTCTCGAACTTAAAGGATGTTATTCTCGAGCTCAAGTCCTTAAAGAGAAGATGATTTTCATCACAAAGTCTTTAGGGCTACAGGTACCCTTGAAAAAATTTAATCTCTGTTTAGATGCGCCCTCAAAGCGTTCAATTTCTTCAATAGACTTAGAGTGGATTGAGCTTCCTATGCTTTTACTCTATTGGAGCCTCGCCGGGCATTTGAGTATAAAGAATATGGAGTATTGCTTTTCCTTTGGGAAGTTTAGGCCTTCTGGAGAGTTTGATGTTCCAAAAATCAAAGAAGATTTTCTTGTCTCGTTTCAAAAAGAAATGAAAGAGCTTTCAGGAAGGGATATTACATATCTTCTCTCTGAAGATTATCGTCAAATGACTAATATTCAGTTCATTCCATTAGAGTCGATACTTTCCTTTACAAAACTTGTTCGAAAAAAAAGTCTTTCTGATCAAAAGCAATTGAATCAGCAGGGGAGTTATCAGACTTTGTCTATGGGTGTCTTAAATTGAAAGAGACTTAACAATGTCGAGATATTCTGGAAGATACTCCGTTTTCTTCTCAAGGCATTTATCAAATTCGATTGCTTGAACTCGACCATTAAGATAGCCCGTCACGACGGCCTGCTCTCCCTTGATGAGGCTTGTTACGGCAAGGTAACCCATCTTTGAAGCGAGAAAACGATCGAGTGGAGACGGTCTTCCTCCTCTTTGGATGTGACCTAAGATACAAACGTGGGCCTTAATAGAAAATTGACTCGCAAGCTCTTCTTGAATTCTGTAGCAAAGACCTGGAGTCTCACCTTCTGCGGCGATAATGATTGAGCTATTTTTTCCTCTGGTCATTCCCCTTTGAATGTCAGAAGCAACATCGTTGAAGTTGATCTCATTTGTAGGCAGGATAATATTCTCCGCACCGGTACAAACACCTACATGAAGAGCGATCGCTGGAGATTTTCTTCCCATAACTTCAACGATAAAAGTTCTAGCGTGAGAGTGGGCGGTATCACGAATTTTATCGACGGCTTCAACTGCGGTTTGAACTGCCGTGTCAAAACCAATGGAATAATCAGTTCCGGAAATATCATTATCAATTGTTCCAGGGATTCCTGCGATAGCAATTCCGTGTTCTTTATGAAGGTTCCAAGCTCCGTTAAAAGAGCCATTTCCACCGATGACAACTAATCCATCAATGCCCTTTCTCTTTAAAATATTGGCGGCTTCTTTTCTCACCTCTGGTTCATGAAATTCGGGACATCTTGAAGTTTGAAGAATCGTTCCCCCTCGCTGAATAATATTTCCAACTGAAGAGGCATCCATTTCTTTAAAATTACCTTCAAGAAGACCTGCATACCCTCGGGTGATACCGAAGACTTTGATCCCCTGGCCAATCGCGGATCGAACAACTGCCCTTAAGGCACAGTTCATACCTGGACTGTCACCACCGCTACACATAACGGCAATCGATTTAACTGTTTGAGAGTTCATGGGAATCCTTTGAAAACACAAAAAATGGTTGAGTATCTATGAGGCATATTACTGGTAAAACCTATCAGATTCAAGAGTGAATCTATGGTGATAGCACTGTGTTAAAAACTCGCTGTCAGGCCAGCACTCATGATATTTTCGTTTACTGTTTCGTCATTATCCTTATTTCTTTTTCTTAAATTATAACTCGCCGAGAAACTCAAGCCACGCCAGAACTTAAAACTTCGAGAATAACTTAAGTTCGCTTGGTATTGATTGTATCCAGTGTCGGGGTCAGAGTTATTGTAAAGCGTATAATCGAGGGTAAGAAAGACACTATCGTAGTTTGTGATTTTGAAGTGGTTTGTAAATGATAGCTGATACTCTGTTGTCATGGGTGGACCACTTGTTTCAGAGTTTCGATTGATATCGATCTGATAACTTGGTCTCCAGTTTTTCGTTTTGAGATAGGGGACAAAAGAAAGCTCGATGCCGAAACTATAGCTGTTTTCACTAATAACATTGTCATTAAAAGTATAAGGGATTTTGGTTTTCAAGATTCCTGATTTAAAAACCTGTCCATATTGAAGATAAATGGTGTTTGAAGCCGAGAGATCTGTAAAACTTCCTCCTGCTTCTGGTCGGTAAAGGGACTTCGCATAACTATAACCAAACTTCGCAAGGCTTTTTAAAAGATTGTCGTATCGAATATCAAAGGAGGCCCCATAAGATTTAGAGTCCTGAAAATTAATCTTAGCGTTGTCATATTGAGACTGTGAATAATAGGCAGAGGCAATATATTGATAATGACCAAATTGCTTTGAATTAAAATAATATGAAGCAGTCATGTCTTCTGATCGACCAGATTCTGAATCATAGAAAGAGCTTATGGATGAGAAGTCATCGCGATTAGCATCGGAGAGACTATGAACATTAGAATTCTCGCTCATTCCATAGGTTACAGAAAAGACGCTATAGTTATCGGAATAGAGAGAGTCGAGGTAGGATTCAGCGTAACTTGCAAGAGTCGCATCTTGAGATTGTCCATTTTGAAGACTCCTTCTTTTTCCTCGAATCGCAATTGATTGAAGAAAAATGGAACCTGAATCTGTTGAGCCTGAAGTGAGAAGAGTTTCGCCAATAAGAAAGTCGATTTGTTCACTGGTTTCTTTGTCTTTATATTTTTCTTCGAAGATGTCTTTGGCTTCAAAGAACTTAGTGATTGCCTTATTGTATTTGGCCATCTTTTTAGCGATTAGTCCTTGGTAGTACTTCACTTCAGCTGTTTTGAATTGATAATGATCGAGAATTGAAAAATACTTACGACTCAGTTTTAAAAGAAAATAAGGTCTTTTTTTATCATTAAAATAAGGAAGACCACTGTGGTTGTAATACTTTGTGGCGATATCAAAATAAATCCCCAAAGCTTCTTCTGAGGCCTTAGGAACTTTTCTTAAAACTTTATTCAAAACTTTACCCTCTGGAGCTTTAAGAAGGTGAGGAGTGTGAAGTTTTCGAATCATATAATAGAGAACTCGGTAGCCCTTAGCGAAGATTTCGTTATCAAAATAAAAGTCTGCGAGAAATTGATAGGAGGCCAGATGAAAATGCTTTCTTGATAAGTTTTGACTAATGAGACGAAGGGCTTCGCGATCATCACCGTCCACTAAAGCTAATTCCGCCTTCGCAAGATTGAGCTCCTGAAGTTCGCTGACCGTTGCTGCGTAGGAAGAGCTAAAAGAGAGCCCAAATACCAGCGAGAGAATAAAAGTTTGTAATATGCCCATTATCTTCCATTTTAGATGGGATTGACGTCATTTCAATAGGTTAAATATTTACCGCCAAATTCATTTGACTCTTTTACTAAGGAAAATAAGGGGGAGTGCCGAAAAAGAGTAAGTTACGGGTCTCACTTGCTTGAGTGATAAAATAAAGAAAACCCCGAGTTCAACTTTGCTTTAAGCAAAATGAAAGGTGGAAAGTATGAAATTAATTGAAAAGCTAATGATTTTCTCGCTTCTTTTTATGTTGCCTAACTTTCAGGGGATTACATCTAGTGGGACAGAGGATGGATCAATTGGTCGAATCACTAAGGCCAGGGGACAGATCTATAAGACCAACTTTACCAACGGCTCAGAAAGAGTTCCTCTTAAAGGTGGGGATAAGATCTATGTTGGAGATATTGTCGAGTCTGATAGTCGAAGTTTTGCCAAGATCCTCATGCACGATGATTCTGTTTTTAGTGTCGGGCCTCAATCAAAGTTTTCATTTGAGAAATTTCAAATGAAAAATAAAAACGAAAGAACTGCGACTTATAATCTTATTAAAGGAAAGCTAAGAAGTGTTTTTACAAGAAAAGCTCCTGGCAAAACACTAAAGATTAAAACCCCAACAGCTTCGATGGGAATTCGTGGAACCGAGATTGTTTCTGATGTTTATAAAGTAAAGGGACGGTTAAAGACGGATATCGCTCTTCTTCACGGTAAGCTTGAAGTAACGACTACAAGAGGAAAGAAGTTTGACCTTAAGCCATCAGAAATGTTTGAGGCGACAAGAGAGCCGATTAAAGTTTCAAGAGATCAAAGAAAGCCTGATCGCAATGTGAGAAAGATCGCTCAAAATAGAGTCCAAGCAAAGAAAAGAGTTCTTAAGAAAAAGGTTTTTGAGGTTTTAAAGAAGTCTCCACGTAAAGGTGGTCAGACTTTTCTCTTTGATGCTCTTAAGTCTGAAAGAAAAGATCTTACTAAAGAAGTTGAATTTCATGACATTTCAAAGCCAGAGAATAGGCCAAAGAGAGAAGATGTTTCAGATAAGCTTGGCCAGAAAGATCTGAAGCTGAATAAAGACCTTACAAGACAAGAACTGAAAAAAGGGTTTTCTGGTGGAAAGATTAAATCAAGAGCACCTGCAAGTGAAAAGGAGCCAACAAACAACTTTGATAGAGAGGCCCCAAAGTTTAATGCGAGACCTGTTCTTGAAAGAAAGCCACAGCAGAACAAAGAGCTTGCTCCTGCTCCACAAATCAAAGAGTTTAAAAGAGATGGCATAAAAGGCCCTGGCCCAAAGATGAAGATCAAGGCTCCGCAGATGAAGAAGCCGCCTATGCCGCCGAGAATCGATATCAAGACTGAAGCAAAAATTGAAATTAAAAGACCTGATCTTCAAAACAAGCTTCGTCAGAATATTATGAAGCAAATTCAAAAGCAGGTCGCAACTCAGCCAAAACCTGGAGTTGTTCCAACAACTGGTACAGCTCCTTCTGCTGCTAAAGAAAAGATTCAAGAGAGTATTCAACGAGCAATTGCCACAGAGATTCAAGAAAAGCAGCAAATTCTCGAGCAGGAGAAGATTCTTGAGCAAAAGCGCTTAATCGAACAACAGCAAATGATTATTGAACAAAAAGATGTGACAGGAGTTGGTGGTGCACCGGTTGAGGTTGCTCCTCCAGCTAAGTAGTTCTTACTGATGACTCGCAAAATATTGTCTAAAGTCTAGACACCTCTCTAGGCTTTTATCATCTCATAGAAAAAATAGTGAAATCAGGACTTAAGTTTTAGGTACTTAGACGCCTAAAACTTGGCCTGAGGTTTGTACATACAATCCCTATATAGTTTTATTTGGAGGATTGGAATGAAAACCCTAAAGCGATCAGTTAATGCTCTTGCTTTACTTACCTTGCTTGTCACAGTGTCTTCATGTGGAAGAAGCGGCAGTAGTTCAAATTCAGATGGTGAGGGAGATGTTTTTCAGGCATCGATTCAAAACTGTAATCAGAACAAAAATTCTCCGGCCTATGTCCAAGATTGGAATGATTTTAAGAAGCAAGCTTTTGCTTGTAACTTTGCTTCAGTCTCTTCAACAGGTGGCGGAGTTTCTTATAACGATTATTATCAATATAACCAAAATTATTATGGTTACAACAATTATGGCTATAACAATTATGGTTACAATAATGGCTCTTACAATAACTATAACAACAATAATAACTATTATAACAACAACTATAATAACAACTATAATAACCAGGGATCGAGTGAGCTTGTAAGGTTCATGTGGGAAACTTGTAGTGGTTCAAATGGATACCTTGATTGTTATGGACAGGCTCAAGAAGTCTCTGTTCTTCTCAACCAAGATGGATCTGTTCAGTCGATTGCTGGAAGTCGTTATGGTCGAACTGAAGCAGAAATTCATGCTCAACTAAGAAGCCTTATCAATAGAGCTCAAGATCAAGTTCGAAGCCAAACTTCTTCAAGTACAGCGTATGGCTTCTATATTGATAATATGTACTATGAAGTTGACCTAAGTGCTCCATTAATGGCCAACCCAGTAATTGAGTACAATATGGACTCAGGCCGTGGGATGGCACAAAACCCGAATGCTACGGAATGGAATTAGGAACGAACTAAAAAGTTTAAGTATTTTAATAGGAGGCAAGTCCCTCCTTTTTTTGTTTCTAGGTTATAATAGCTCTATCTTAAATGTTGAGGAGTGACTTATGGCCAAATACCAAACCGATCTTGAAGACATCTATTTTAACCTCTTTTCTTATTTAAAGATTCAAAACTTCGCCGAAGGAATGGAAGAGGCTGATCTTAAAGAAGTTATTCGTGAGTATGATAAATTTGTTGAAAATGAAGTTTATAAAACTCGTATCCTCGGTGATGTTGAAGGTGTGAAACTTGAAGATGGTAAAGTTTCAGCGCCAAAGTGTTTTAAACCAGCACTTAGGCAATTCCATGACAATGGTTGGTTTGGTTTAGGTTTTACTGAAGATGTTGGTGGCATTCCTGCTCCCAATGGAATTGATGTTGCCTGTACTTCACTTTTAAATGGCGCCAATGTCGCGTTTTCAATGTATCCAGGCCTTTCTAAGGCAGCTCTTAATGTCATCTTAAAAGTAGGATCAGATGCTCAAAAAGAAAGATATGTGGCCAATATGATGGCAGGCACTTGGGGTGGAACCATGTGTTTAACTGAACCCGGTGCAGGAAGTGATGTTGGTGCTGCCAAGACGACGGCAACTCCTAACGACGATGGAACTTATTCTATTCAAGGAAATAAAATTTTCATTTCATCTGGGGATAATGATCTCTATGAGAATATCGTTCACCTTGTTCTGGCAAGAACGCCAGGAGCTCCAGAGGGAACAAAAGGGCTTTCATTATTTCTTGTTCCAAAAACAAAAATTAATGATGATGGAAGTCTTGGTGAGGCTAATAACGTTAGCGTTGGAAAGATTGAAGAGAAGATGGGAATCCATGGCTCAGCAACTTGTGAAATGGTTTTTGGAGACAGTGGAGAATGCCTGGGAACTTTGATTGGAAAAGAGTTTCACGGCATGGTGAATATGTTTATTATGATGAATGAAGCAAGACTTCTTTGTGGAATTCAAGGAGAGTCTCAAGCGAATCTCGCCTACGAGCTTTCAAGGCAGTATGCATCTGAAAGATCTCAGTTCAATACGGCCATTCAAGACCTTCCCGATGTGAGAAGACTTCTTCTTAAAATGAGATCTCTTGGAAGAGGAATGAGAGCATTGTCTCTTTATACTGCATCTTTATTCGATCGTGTTAAAGCTGGTGAAAAAGAACTTGAAGCAGAGATTGCGCTACTGACTCCTGTGTGTAAGGGCTTTTGTACTGAAGAAGGTTTTACAGCAACAGTCGATGCGGTTCAGATTCACGGAGGCTATGGCTATTGTTCGGAGTATGGGATTGAGCAATTTGTGAGAGATTCAAAAATTGCCACAATTTATGAAGGGACAAGTGCGATCCAGGCCATGGACTTTGTTACAAGAAAAATCTTAAAAGACGAAGGAAAAACTCTTCAAAAAGTCTTTGACCGAATCAAAGAAAGTACGAAAAAAGCAAAATCTCTTTTTCCAGATGAAGGGGCTTCGATTGAATTGGTTGAACAAAGCTTAAACGACAGTTTAAAAATTCTAGGGAAGTTTCATCATTGGTCAAAAGAGTCTCCTGAGAAAATCCTTTTTCATAGTTTTGATTTTTTAATGTTTTGCGGAAGGCTCTTTGTAGGGCATCTATTACTTGATCAAGCCATTCTGGCAAAGGAGAGTGTGTCTGATGCTGCGGCGACTGATAAGACATACTTTGAATCTAAGCAAGACGACTTTTTCGTATTCGCTCAGCATTATCTCACTCAAAACCTTGGGGTCAGTACTCAAATATGCGAGTTTGAGGCAGTTTTCCATAGTATCTGACATTGCCCAGTATGGAAATACTTTGAGTAATGATGATATGATTCTTAACGAATTATGAATAAATTATTAAGGCAATACAGTGAAATCCGAAACCGTTATCCAGGAGATAGAGGAGTTTAACAAACAAACTCATGGTTCGAGTAATTATCATGAGGAGACATTCTATATTAAACAACCAAGGGGCGATTTTTTTGTTCCTTTTGGTTACCTCAAAAAGAAAATTGAGGGTGTGAATGAACTTCGTGACGTTTTAGAACTTGGCTTTGTTTGCGAATCCCTAGATTTAAGAGAAGAAGATTCTTTTCGCGAATGGTACGAAAAACAATTCGCAAGGAAGCTCAAACGCTCTCACGCAAGGAAGGCCATGATCGTGGACTTTCCTTATAACTCAGAAATTCTCGATGCTATTGAAACCGTAAATGGTGCTTATGATGTTTTTCGTAAGAACAATATCATCCTCAATGGTAAAAACCTTCCGGTGCAAATCGGTGAGTGGTATGCCAAATGTATTTTTGGACTTCACCAAAATAAATCAGCTTCACAAAGAGGATTTGATTTTTATCTAAAAGACTCTCGAGTTGAAGTGAAGGTTCACTGGTCAGATCAATCATCTCCAAAAGGTGTGAAAGTTCGGAAATCTTTAGTGGATCTTTCTGAATATGTGATTGTTGTTTATGTTTCAGAGAACTTTATGATCCGTGAAGTTTGCTTTCTTGACTCTGGCTTTGTGATGAGGAAGTTTTCAGGTAAGGGGCATACAATCTTTCTTAAAGATTCGGATATCGCTGAATACTTCTTTAGCAGGTCTTCAAAGCATCTTGATAAAGTTGTGAATAGTTCGGCGCTTTTAAAGTTTGCGACTCCGAATTTTGCGCTTAAGCTTTCGGGGTCTTTTTAATAAAGATCATAGAGAAAAATCCGACTTTCAATCTTCCCATTACGAACAGGAATTCTCTTCGTCGTTTTTAACTGAATTTGTTTTCGAAGATCTGGATTGGAAGTGAAAATCATCGCTCGAGACTCTTTAAACTTATTTTTAATTGTTTCTCCAATTTCATAATAAAGCTTTTCCACTTCTTCTTCTTCTCCCATTCTGATGGCGTAAGGAGGGTTCATCAGAAGAAAACAACTTTCAGCAAGCGGAGTTGCCTCTAGGAAATCAAGTTTTTCAAATGTGATTCTTTCGTAATCAAGACTAAGTTTTGAGAGGAATCTTCTAAGCGCTGATCCTGATTTTCCTTGAAGGTCACTGGCGAACCAATTGAAATCGTCACTAATTTCAAACTCTAATGCTTCAGCGATTTGATTTCGAAAGTTATCGAGAAGATCGTGATTATCTTTTGTTACTGGGAATTTAAAACAACTCCATGAATGAGATTTCTTAAGATTAAGAACTTGAGGTGAAATTTTGTTTTTTAATAAAAAGCATTCGATAATCAGTGTCCCGCTTCCACACATCGGATCATAGAAAGTCGTGAAGTCTTTTTGAGTTTCATTTAAAGAGGCCAGGACGATTCCTGCGGCAAGGTTTTCTCGCATTGGCGCTTCGAAACCTTTTTCACGATAGCCACGCATAAAAAGTGAAAAGCCAACAAAGTCGACAAAGAGCTCTCCTTGAAATTTTTTATTACGGCTATTTGCGGGAGAGATATGAAAATAAAACTGAGTTGTGGGATTTTCTTTTTCAACTTTTGGAGCTTCCCCCCGGTGAAAACAGCCGACAACTCCATCTTTTACAACCTGGTTAATGAAATAAGAGTTTTTAAATTCTTTCATTACTCGATGGTCG
Source organism: Bacteriovoracaceae bacterium (assembly GCA_049599895.1). Classification (GTDB taxonomy): domain Bacteria; phylum Bdellovibrionota; class Bacteriovoracia; order Bacteriovoracales; family Bacteriovoracaceae; genus JBMYPC01. The sequence goes on from JBMYPC010000039.1 coordinate 16,156, forward strand.
ATTTTATTTTTAATTAAAAAAGTGTCTCTTTTATCGAGATAATCTCGAACTCTTGCTTTTGAGATTTTCTCAGGAATCTCGCTTTCATGGTCAAACTCAAAATAGTCGATTCGAAGCCAGGCCCTACTAATGCAACGCGACCATATACTGATTCGAAAAGCGTCTTCAAAAGTGACTTTTAATGCGATGCCACCGTTTTGAATGGCCTTCTTTTTATCAACACTTATCCCCAGTTCAGTGATTTCTTTGAGAGCTGTCTCTTCAAGTCCTTTCGATGTTGGGAAAAAGAATTTAAAAGTTAATGGTTTTTGTGTTTTTGGGGAACTTGAGTTCACGGATACGCCTTCAAATGTTTGTAACCTGAGAGTTGCAATGATATAAATTCTAGCAATTTCAAATATTATTAATGATATGCGTTTAGCACATTCCGTTACGTGGAGGCAATTAATGTCAAATGATTACAAAGTAGCTGATATCTCTTTAGCTGACTGGGGAAGAAAAGAAATTAAAATCGCTGAGTCTGAAATGCCAGGACTCATGGCACTTAGAGAAGAATACGCTGATTCTCAACCTTTAAAAGGTGCAAAGATCGCAGGATGTCTTCACATGACAATCCAAACAGCAGTTCTTATTGAAACTCTTACAGCTCTTGGAGCAGAAGTAAGATGGTCTTCATGTAATATCTATTCAACTCAAGATCACGCAGCTGCGGCTATTGCAGCGACAGGTGTTCCTGTTTTTGCTTGGAAGGGAATGACTGAGGAAGAATTTGATTGGTGTATTGAACAAACTCTGAGATGGGCCGATGGATCACCACTTAATATGATTCTTGATGATGGTGGAGACCTTACCAATATGGTTCTTGATAAAAACCCTGAAATGGTTCCAGGAATCAAAGGTCTTTCAGAAGAAACAACAACTGGTGTTCATAGACTTTATGAAAGAGTGAAAAATGGAACTCTAACTATGCCAGCAATTAACGTTAACGACTCTGTGACAAAGTCAAAATTTGATAACCTATACGGATGTCGTGAATCTCTTTGTGATGGAATTAAAAGAGCAACTGATGTGATGATCGCAGGGAAAACTTGTGTTGTTGCTGGTTACGGTGATGTTGGTAAAGGTTGTGCCGGAGCTTTTAAAGGTCTTGGTGGACGAGTTGTCGTTACTGAAATTGATCCAATCTGTGCTCTTCAGGCAGCAATGGAAGGTTATGAAGTCATGAAGATGGATGATGCCGCTAAGATTGGTGACATCTTCGTAACAACTACTGGTTGTGTTGATGTCATTAAAGACAGTCACCTTGATTCAATGAAAGATATGGCGATTGTTTGTAACATTGGTCACTTTGATTCAGAAATCAATATTAAACACCTTCACGATACATACACTGAAGATAATATTAAGCCTCAAGTTGATCAGTATACAGCTAAAGACGGAAAGAGAATTATCCTTCTTGCTCAAGGACGACTTGTGAATCTTGGTTGTGCTACCGGACACCCAAGTTTTGTTATGAGTAACTCTTTTACAAACCAAGTTCTAGCGCAGATTGAGCTTTGGGAAAACTCTCAAAACTATGAGAACCAGGTTTATATGCTTCCTAAGAAGCTTGATGAAAAAGTTGCGAAATCTCACCTTGCTCGCATTGGAGTTGATATTGATACACTAAGCACTCAACAAGCTGAGTACTTAAGCATCAATGTTGAAGGCCCATACAAACCAGAGCATTACCGTTATTAGATCGAGAGATTGAACTTGAAAGTTTACATCGGATCTGACCACGCAGGATTTAAACTCAAAAGTCTCCTTCTTCAAAAGTTTGAAGAAGGAGTTTTTGGAGACTATACAGTTGAAAACCTTGGCACAAACTCAGATGAAAGTTGTCATTACCCCGAGTTTGCCAAGGTCGTAGCTGAGAAGGTTCAAGGAGACAAAGACTCTCTTGGGATCCTCGTTTGTGGCTCTGGGATTGGTGTTTCAATGGTCGCTAATCGCTTTAAGTCTGTGAGAGCTGCTCTTTGCAGAAGCTCAAAAGATGCCGAGATGTCGAGACTTCACAACAATTCAAATGTCATTTGTCTTGGAGAGAGGTTCCACGAAGACTTTAATGAAGCGGTCGAGATCGTGAAAACTTGGCTTTCCACTTCATTCGAAGGGGGAAGACATCAAGGGCGAGTTGATCTATTCGACTCTCTTGGGGAAGGTTAGATCATGGGTCTTGGTTTGATTGAAAAAATCTCGTTCTCTCTTGTTTTTCTTTGTGTGATTGTTGGAGTCATCTTTTCTCATCAAGATCTTAATTTCTATAACGATTGGTATACAGTCGAAGACGGTTTTATTGAGTGGCTTACAGTGGCAGCACTTTTGTTCGGTTCATTTGTGGCTTTTTATCGTGCGAATATTCTCGCTCCATTTAGAGGGTTTAGATTTAAAATCTTCTTAATTTTCTTAGGGCTTCTTTTCTTCTTTGCAGTTGGTGAAGAGATTTCCTGGGGACAAAGACTGATCGGATATGACAGTCCGGCTTTCTTTTATAAATTCAATTCTCAAGGTGAAACCAATATTCACAACCTTGTGCTTGGTGGGAAAAGAATTAACAAAATCATTTTCGGAACACTTCTAGGTATTTGCATTGGTTTTTATTTCCTTATTCTTCCTGTCCTTTACAGAAAGGTTGCAAAAGTTAAGAGCTTAGTGGATGCCTGGGCAGTTCCTATTCCCAAATGGGTCCATGTTGGGCTCTATCTCTTTTTGGTTGTTCTGACTGAGCTTGTGAGTGGTCATAAAAAAGGTGAGCTTCTTGAGTTTGGTGGCTGTTGGATTTTTGTTCTTATGTTTGTTGAGCCTTTGAACCGTGAGATCTTTTCAAGAAAATCATTTGAGCGCTAAAGCCTTATAACTCTCTAAAATCATAAACTTTTTTCAAAGTTACTCTATAGATTTTACCCGTTGGAAAACCTCTTTATTCAAATCTCAGATTGCTTTATAAAGTTCTCAATGAATCAGCAAGTGATAGACCACATTGATTTTGAGAGCTTGTGGCACGATTTGTTCAGCGCCTCGATTTCGAAGCCGAGGATCTTAAGAAGCTAACCGAAAAACCAGGATCGAAAAGACGAAGCTATGAAGAACTTTCGATTGAGCCTCTTCAGGGGGCGATATTAAGTTTCATCGTGCTTATGGGAATCGCCTTAAATCTCATTGTTGTTGGAGCAGGAATGGCTCTTTAGGGCTAGAGTCTAAAGACGACCAGTAAACTTTAGAAAACGAAGTTTAAGCACCATAAAAAGCGCCTCAAAAATAATCGAGCCACCCATCTTCGAAACCCCATGTTGTCTTTCATGAAAAACAATAGGCACTTCTTTTACCGAAAGCCCTTTCGACCAAACTTTGTAATTCAGTTCAAGTTGAAAGACATAGCCATTAGAAAGAATATTTTCAAGATCAAGAGACTCGAGAGCTTTACGCTTAAAACACTTAAAGCCGCCTGTGGCATCAAGGACGGGAATACTTGTGACAAGTCGAATATAAATCCCTGCGACGTACGAAAGAAGAAGTCTTTTAAATGGCCAGTTGATGATTCGAATTCCATCAATATAACGTGAGCCAATAACGAGTTCATGAGTTTGAGCTGCACTTAAAAGATCTTTCACGCTTTTGGGGTCATGTGAGAAATCACAGTCCATTTCAAAAACGTACTCATAGCCTTTTTCAAGAGCCCATTTAAAACCTGTTACATAGGCTGTACCTAGCCCAAGCTTTCCTGTTCTTTCAAGAATATGAAGGTTTGGTTGCTTCTCTTGATATCTTTTAACAACGTCAGCTGTTCCATCAGGAGATCCGTCATCAATAATAAGAATGGAAACTTCTGGATAGAGCCCAAAAACGGTATTCAGCATATTTTCAATATTCTGGATCTCGTTAAACGTAGGAATAATAATAACAGTTTGGTTAAATGGCAGTTTTTCTTCTGAATTCATGGGGCTTAGTAAACCAGTTTATTTGAAAACTGTAAATCATTCTTGAGCTGAGATTAAGGGGGATTAGGGCTTATTCCAGCTCAAGGCGTCGTTTTGCCGTTAACTGATAGCGTCGAGAAATAATATCAAAGATAGGGCGGTCTTTATCGGTGTTAATTGCCGCTTTTTTCGCTGCTTTTTCTGCATAGTTTCTTACTTGGCTTCCTGGAGTGCGCTTTTTCTTCATAAACTTCTTAGCGTAATTATTCTTGGATTTTTTCCTACTCGATCTTCTTCTCTTTCTGTAATTGTAAATACTCTGAGAGCCTTTGTTTTGTTTATAACTGTCAAGGTTTTGCAGATGAAGCTGGCCACCAGACTTAAGTCCTGCTGCAAACTTTTGCGCTTCAGGTGTATTAGCTGGAGCATTCGCAAGAGCTGCAGCAAGTCTTGGAGGAATTCCTAGTTTTGACATCGAAAGTGCTTCTTTAGTTTGAGCTGGATTAAGCTTAATCTTTTTCTTTGGAAGTTTTTTATTAAGGTCACGAAGCTTCTTTGCAATTGCTGATTGAGTTTGAAGTCCTGTCGATGAAAGGCTTCCTGAACTGAGTTGACCGTTTGTAAAGCCAGCGATTTGAGAGCCGACATTCTTTGAAACAGAAGCGGGAAGTCCATTGAGTTTTGTAACCTTTAAAAACTGCTGATCAAAACAAGTTCTTGTGTTCATACAATTACAAGCAGGATCTGCTTTAAGACTACTATCAACACAAGTGGTCCTGATCGCCGTGCTCGCGATGCTGTTGGTGTGAAGACCTTTTAAGCAATAATTAGGATCGTTTTGAGTTTCTGGTTGAGCACAATAGCAGTCTTTATCTGTCACAGGGTTACAATCGCCTCTTCCCGGGAGGGCGTCAGCGATCGCTCTTGCTTTATTGGCCGCATCTTCATGGGCCTTAATCTCACTTTGGAAAAAAGCGGTCATCAAATAAGAAGCAGCAAGCTTAAGACCTAAGTTCCAATCGATTTGAGCAAAACCAAGATAAGCTGTGTAGCAAACAGCTGTCACACCCCAACCGTTTCTTTGGATTTTAGCATTATCAGCTCTTTCAGAATGACTTCGAGCTGAACGATAGAGCATGTCTTTTTGAGCTGTTTCTGCATTTGTAGGAAGACTATTTAGATCATTTTGGACATTTTGTTGTTGAAAGGTTGCAATCACTTCAGTGGCAACAGCAATGTATTTACAATAATCGTTAAGACCTTCGTCTTTGTCAGCCTTAGCATCGGTTCCAGTTTTAGCGGCATCAGTTTTGCCTTTATTAAAGAAGCCACCTTTTTTAAATTTTCCACCAATGGCCCCTGCTCCAATGACCATTGAGTAAGCTTTTGAAAGGGCCTTAATAAGATTACCATCAATTCCTAGAAACTTTGTTTTCGCTTCCATTCCATAGCAAACTTCGTAGTTATCACCCTGACATTCTTCATCCATCTGACGCTTACTGAGTCCTTGGTGAATGTAGTTTTCTGAAACTTGTTTTTCAGCATCGCTAAGATTGTCAGTGTTTTGTTCTTTTTGATTCGTGACTGCTGAAGATGTTGATGGAACGTAGGTCTTATCGACACCACCACCTGATTGAATATCTTGATTGGTAAGAGTGTCGTTGATTCTCTGTTCGTCTGATAAGCGCTTATTAGGATCATCAAGTGTACTCGAGCCAGAAAGGGTTGGAGTCGTTACCTGCGCGATTGATTCCTGGGAATAAAGAATGATTCCAAAGCAAAGTATAAATAATGATTTAATCAACCTGGTCACAGTAAGCCTTAGTATTTATTAAGTACATAATGATTCATGCACATTCCCTCTAATTCTTATTTTAGCACTGAATGTTGAAACCTATAGATGGCAAGAAGTGCAGCTTCTCGATGCTTCTTGTAATAACGGTAGGTTAGGGGCAAGTCCAGAAGTTGAAACTTCGAAACATCCCTGCCAAAAATTCTTTGTTTCAGCTTCTTAGACAGCAGTTTTACAGGTTTTACTAAAAGTTTGATCGCTGCTAACATAAGTTCTTAAGGAGTAAACATATGCCTAATTTAAGCAGCGAAAAGCCAGTCATTCAGCCAGATCTTTCTCATTCGATGGTTCATTATCTTTTAACCATTCATAAACTAAAAGAAGAGAAAGGTTACGCTCGTGTAACAGATATTGCTAAGGATCTGCAGCTAACAAAAGGCTCTGTTTCGACTGCTCTTACGAATTTAAAAAAACGCGGTTTAGTAGCTGAAGAAGAGGACAGTAAGTTTCTTCTTCTGACTGAAGATGGACATAAAGAGGTCCATCAAATTCTTTCGGCTAGAACTCTTCTTTATTATTTTTTAAAAGACTTTGTTGGAGTTTCGCCTGAAACTGCGGAAAAAGATGCCTGTTTAATGGAGCACCTCTTGAGCCGTGAGACGGGACATAAGTTTTTTGATTTTTTAAAGAAATTGGCCTGTTCTTGTGAAGAAATGGAAAAAGCAAATGTTCCATCTTCTTTGAGATTCGACCTTTCGCTTGATTTATGTGAATTCAAAGATTCCATCAGTTTCTTTGAAAGCCAAAAAGGCGACAGGCATCTTCCTGCGGATAAGAACTAAAAATATTTTAGTCAGTTTTTAAAACTCCTCTAAGTTGAAGAAATTTCGAAGTTCTGTCATCATTAATGAATGATGCCGAGATTAATAGTCACACTATTTTTTGTTTTATTTTCAGGACATCTTTTTGCCCAAGAGATTGTCGAAATTAACGGAAAAGTCATTAGCTTTGAAGCGGAGTCTTATGAGATTCCTCTTAAAGCGAGAGTTGCAATTAAGAATAGAAAAAGAAAAACTGTTGCCATTGCTCGAGTGATCTCAGCTCAAGGAGATGGAGTTTATAGTGCGAAGATTGTTAAAAAGAAAAAAAGAGCAAAGATTAGAATTGGTCAAAGAGTCCATATCTCAAAAAAATTCAAAATAGGCGTTGTTTCAAAAAGTAAGTCAAAGCGATCTGACAGAAAAAAGAAGAAAACAAAAAGCGACAAAAAGAATTATTCGTGGGGCATAAGACTTCATCCTACATCTATGTTCACAGGGGCCAATGAATTAGAGCTTGAATTTAGTCGTAAAGGAAGTCCTGGATCATTTGCTGTCGGAGTAGGAAGCATTAGTTTTGAAGACAGTGGAAAAGATATTTCTGGCTTAAGTATTGTGACAAAGTACAATCACTATTTCTCGGGACGTTCAATCAGTAAGGGTCTCTATGCGAGTGGTATATTTTCTCTGAGTTCTTTAGAGTACGAAGGGGCAGCAAACAGTGGTGATATTCTCAATGTCTCGGTATATGGGATGTTACTTGGTGGGACAATCAATTATCAATTATTCTTAGGACGTTTTGTATTTTCAGCGGGAGCAGGGGGAGGCTTTAATCTTCTTCCAGGCGAGGTCGAAGGGCAAAACTCTTCCGGACAAACAGTGGTCCTTGAAATTCCCAATGCCGGATTCACTCCTATTCTTAACATTAATCTTGGCTATATGTTTTAGTCGACTCCAATCCATTTCGCTCCAATCGCAAAAGAATAGTTATTAATACCATCACTTGCTCCTAGTGCTACATAAGGAATAAAGATTTTATTGGGAAACTCTGCACCAATAGAAAAATTCATCTTTTTGACTTTGTTTGTAAGAATAAGACTTTTTGTTTTCTTATTCGAAAATGTTTCTTTTAGAGAGTGGTAGTGAATACCAAAGAAGGGGAGAAACTCTCTTGTCGCTTGATGAATAAAAAAGGTGT
>JBMYPC010000040.1:0-23881 GCA_049599895.1 Bacteriovoracaceae bacterium
TCTGACCCATAAACTTGCCGTTGTTTGTTTAAGTAATTTCAATAGGTTAAGAGAGTAGCCGAGTCAAAGACTTAAGCAAAAGATTAATTAAAGATAGGCACTAGACCAAAAAGAAGTTCTTAAGAAGCTTAAGTTTGAAAAGCCCTAAGCGGGCTTAGCTAAACCCTGGATTTTCTCCATGAGCTCATCGACAAAAATCTGATTGGCCTTAAGACCTACATTTTTAGAAATCTCTGGAATATAGATTGGCCTATATTCAGAAAGATAAGTTTTCTTCACTTCTCTCACTCGGTCAAGCTTTGCTTTAAGCCTATCACTTGTTAGTTCTTTTTCTTGAAGAGCTTTCTTAAGTCGTTCAACAACTTTCACAGTATTTTCAAAGTCTCTAAACTCAAGAACATCAGAACCAGCTTGGAGAGCTCTTAGAGAGGCATCTTCAATACTGTATTTTTTAAGGATCGCTCCCATTTGCATATCATCGGAAATGATCAGCTTATTAAATCTTAATTCTTTTCTTAAATAGTGGTGGGCCTTCTCACTAAGTGAGACTGGATATTGATCATCAATGGCATCAACCTGAAGGTGGGCCATCATCACAAACTCCACTCTTGATTTAATCGCCTTAAGAAACGGAGGAATATGAATCTTTTCGATTTCTTCTAAACTTTCGTGAACGTAGGGAAGATCAAAATGAGAATCTTTTAAAGTTGAGCCATGTCCTGGAAAATGTTTAGCACAAGCAATGATTCCATTCGTTTGTAATCCTCTGACAACAGAAGAAACATAAAGACTTACCTCTTCTTCACTTCTTCCATAAGCTCTGTCACCGATGACTTTATTTTTTTCATTGGTAAAGACATCACAAACAGGAGCAAGATTTAAATTGATCCCGCAAGCACCGAGTTCTTGGGCCATAATTTTTGTGACATGAAAAATGATTTTTGGTGAAGCAAGTCCGGCAAGGTCAAGAGCTGAAGGGAGTTGAATAAAGTCTTTTTTAAAGCGGATAACTCGTCCACCTTCATGGTCAACAGCAATGAACAGTGGATATTCTTTTCGACACTTTTGGATTTCATTCACAAGTTCAGCGAGTTGAGCGGGAGACTCATAGTTTCTTGTAAAGAGAAGAACTCCACCAATATCTTCAGCTTCGATAAACTCTTTTTCTTCTTTTGAAAGCGTAGTTCCTTCGATACCTGTGATTAATAGTTGTCCAATTGAGCTGTTCATTAATTCCGATCTTTTATCTTCTAAGTGTGTGTCCTTAGTGTCTTTTGTATGACAAGTTCACTTTTCTAGCAACAACTAGGAAAGTTTATTGCTGGTGAGGATCGAGATAATCTCTGAGCCCATCCCCCAACAAATTGAGACCTATTATAATACCTGCGATGCAAATACTCAAAATAACTGTGATTCTTGGTGCTTCCAGAAGGACATTTTTTGCAATTGATAATAAAGCTCCCCATGAGTACTCACTTCCTCCAAGACCAAGAAAGCCTAGGGTTGCCTCACTTATAATGACGCCACTGAGTCCTAAGACAAAGTGAATCACTATAAAAGGAAGAAGATTTGGAAATATAGCCGAGAAAAAAAGTCGGAATCTTGAAGCACCAACGGCCTTCGCACCCTCGACATAATCCATTCCCATAATGCGCAAAATTTCACCACGAGCGATCTTTGCATAGCCTGGCCAGCCCGTAACAACGAGAGCAAAGATGAGACCCCAGTAGCTCTGCCCCACAAGAGACATAATGAGAATTGCCACAAGTATGGTAGGGAAAATAAAGATCACATTAATAAGAAGATCAAAGCTGGTTTTGATCATTTTATTGTCTATGGTTGCAAGATAGCCAATAAAGATTCCAATAACCGCGGAAAGAAAGCTCACAGTTAAAGAAGTCATAAAGGTATAACTTAGGCCCTCAGATAAAACTTCAAGAAGGGATCTTCCATAAATATCTGTTCCGAGGAAGAAGTCTGATGAAAAGCCTAAAAGCTCAGTTTCAATATTGGGAAGTGGCTTATAACTTTCAAAGAGACTGCCTTTAAAAAGATAAGAGTTTATTAGCCAGAGAATTGCCCAGAGAGCATAAAAGCCAACAAAATAGGTTCCAATTTTTAATTCAGTGGTTTTATTCGCTTTCATTCTAAGCCTCCCCCTGAATTCTTGGATCAAGCTTAGCGTTGATCGCATCGATCAAAAAGTAGACCACCATATAAACGATACTAGAATAAAGAATCACACCCTGAACAATGGGATAATCTCTATTTTGAATTGCCGTAAGTAATAATGTCCCAACACCAGGAATATCAAAAATACTCTCCGTCACCATTGTCCCTGCAAGAAGAACAGATAGTTGAATCGCCACAACATTTAATATCGTTGGTAAACTGACTTTTAAAATTCGAAGATAAATTTGAACATTCGATAATCCCTTAGAAAGAAGAACCGTAATCCAAAGAGCATTTTTCTCTTCGAGAAATTTATTTCGTGCAACCTTAATAAGGATCGCTGAAAGAGGGATAACCAGAGTAAGGGAAGGTAAGAACATATGTTTTAATTCACCCCATTCTGACACCGGAAAAAGTTGAAATTGAATCGCAAATAAAAGAACGAGAAGTGGCCCCAAGGAAAAAATCGGTAGGGCCAAAAAAAGAACCGAACTAAACCGAATCAAAAAATCCGTTGTGGTCATTCGGTTGATGGCACTTATAAAACCAAAGAAAACTCCAAAGTGAAATGAAAGAAAAACAACAATTCCCGTTAGGATAAGAGTCGGAGTGAAGTGCGAAACAATAAGGCTCACGACATCTTTTTTCTTAAAAAGAGATTTTCCAAGATCTCCTTTAACGGCTCCTACCAAAAAGAGCTTATATTGCGTCAGCATAGGCTTATCGAGATGCAACTGTTCTCTCACCTTCTTAATTTCTTCTACAGAGGCCCTTGGACCAAGAACTCTTTCAACAGGATCACCAGGAGAAAGCCTCACCGCAAAAAAAACGGCAGTGGTCACAAGATAGATCGTCACTAGAAAATAAAGAAACTTTTTAAAATAGAGATTCATTATTTCACCGACCTTACGGTTGTGGTCATTCCTTCTGAAATCCAAAAAACTCTTTCGTACTTAAAGTTTTTCCTGATTTGATAGAGAATAATCTGGTTATTAAATCTCAATGAAAACTTATAATCACCAACTTCTGTTTTTCCATCATACTCAAAAACAGCAGATGTGAACACCTCATCGGGAATTCCAGAATATTGCTCTCGAATATAAGGATAGCCTTCCCAAATGATATTAATTTCAGCAGAGAGATTTCTTTTTTTCTGAAGCTGATTAAAATAACCCGTCATGGCCAGGCATTCGATTAATTGAAAATAATAGCAAAAGACCCCATTGGACTTTGGAAATTTAAACTTTCGCTCTCCATTCCAATCTCTTTCAGGACTTTGCATTTTAAAGACAATGCTTTTTTCCTTTGGCAGAACTTCTGAAATCACAGAGTACTTTTGCTTATCAAACCAAACAATGTATTGGGATTTTTCAGGTCTTAGAAGTTTCAGACCATTTTTTAAAACACCTGACCTCGAAAATGAAATCGACTTTTCTAAAGCTTTAGCGCTTCCCTCGCCACTGTCAGTGATTTCTCTTCTGACGACAAATGATCCGGACTTATTAAAGCCTTTTTCTTTTTTAAGAACATAATTTCCTGAGTTCTCTTGCTGGTCATAGACCACCTCGAGATTTTTAAGCATTTGAGAAGATTGCACACTAGTAGACTTGCCCTTTTTTCCTTGTCGCCCAGAAAATGAGCTACAACCTAAGGCCAACAGTAGGATTAAAACTTTCCCACATTTCATCTTAGGAAAGTGTTGTAACCTGCTTTAGAAGTGCAATTGATTCAAGAGCCTTCCCACAGCCACGCACAACACATGTCAGTGGATCTTCAGCAAGAGAAACAGGAAGACCTGTCTTCTCTTTAATAAGAACATCAAGGTTTGCGAGTAATGATCCACCACCGGCAAGAATAATTCCGTTATCAACAATATCTGCGGCTAGTTCTGGTGGAGTTTTCTCAAGAGAGACTTTAATCGCCTCAACAACTTCTGTTATAGGATCAGAGAGAGCGTCACGAATTTCATCAGAAGTCACTTCGATAATTTTAGGAGCACCGGCAATCAGGTCACGTCCTTTAACTTCAAAAGTTTTCACTTCTTCATCAAAGGGATATGCGTTTCCGATTGAGATCTTTATTGATTCAGCAGTTCTCTCACCAATTAAAAGTGAGTACTTTTTCTTAATATAAGAAGCAATCGCTTCATCAAACTTATCCCCTGCAACTCTTTCAGACTTAGAAAAAACAATCCCTCCAAGAGAAATCACAGCAACTTCAGTAGTACCACCACCGATATCAACAATCATATTTCCACTAGGCTCAGTAATAGGGAGCCCAGCTCCAATCGCAGCGGCCATAGGTTCTTCGATAAGATAAACTTCTCTTGCACCCGCTTGCTCAGCAGATTCTTTTACGGCTCTTTTTTCAACTTGAGTAATCCCAAAAGGAATACAAATAATAATTCTTGGTTTAATAAGCTTTGATCCTGCTGATGACTTTTGAATAAAGTATTTAAGCATCGCTTGAGTCACTTCAAAGTCAGCAATAACCCCATCTCTCATTGGACGAATCGCCTTAATTGATCCAGGAGTTCTTCCAAGCATCTCTTTAGCTTCTTTACCAACCGCAAGAACCTTAGTGACACCTTTCATACCGTGGTGAACAGCAACAACCGATGGCTCGTTAACAATAATCCCACGATCTTTGGCGTAAACTAAGCAGTTCGCTGTTCCAAGGTCGATTGCAAGGTCATTTGAAAACCAATCAAAAACTTTTTTAAACATAAACTTTCCTTACCACGTATAGTGTCTAATTTTTTCTCCACGCTTAGCAATATCGGCCATCGCCTGGATTCCAATTTCAATATGTATATCAGTAAACTTTCTAAAGACTTGTTTGGCAGATTTTTTAGTTTTGATACCACCTGGTTTCATTGGGCAATCAGAGATAAGAAGAAGTGCTCCAATATTAACCTTACTGACAAAACAACTTGTAAAGAGCGCAGCCGTTTCCATCTCTACAGCGAGAACTCTCTCTTCAATAAGATTTTCTTTAAAGTCTTCGTCGAATTCCCAAAAACGGTAATCCGTTGAATGGATGGTCCCCGTTCGATAATCAAGACCTTGCTCAACAAGAATCTGACTCACAAACTTTTGAACTTTAAAAGTTGGAAGTGCGGGAACTTGAGGAGGCAGAAAATGATCCGAAACCCCTTCCGCTCTTACTGAAGCAATTGGAAGAACAAAGTCACCAACCTTTAAAGAGCGATGAACGGCTCCAGCAAGACCTAAAAATAGAACGGCCTTAGGTTCAATAACAGAGATCAGCTCTCCTACAAGTGCTGCCATGGCAGAACCTACACCAAATTCAATAATCGTCACTTTTGCTTTTTTTGAACTTGATGCCGAAAAGGCTGAGCCTCGAGTATAGATCGCATCATCGAGAATCTGATTAAACCTTTCTGTATAATAATGAAAATTTGTTAAAATAATTTGCTGTTGAAAGTCTTTTATTCGGTGACCGGTATAGCGCTCAAGCATATCGATAGCGATTTTCTTCTTCTGAGCATTTCCAAAAATTCTTCCAGACTTAAGCTTCACTCTTTTAGGATGATCGATAATGATGTCTACCGTTGGGGAAGCATCACTCACCTGCCTTGCCGTTTCAAGAGGTGTGCGCGCAGCAGCAACACTTTTCTTGGTGGTCTTCTTGGAAGCGACTTTTTTAGTGGTTTTTCGTGTTGTTTTCTTTGTTGTTTTTGGGGCCATAGCGTCAATGCTTCTGGGCGTCTAAATAATGCCCGTTAAATTCCTTATTAACTTGAGTAAAACTCCATAAAATTTACCACTTGGCCCGTTTTATTGACAAGCCAATACTTTGCCTTTGACTTGCCAATATTCAAATTCTTTTCTATAAAATCTTACACATATGATGTTGCGTTATTTAAATGTCCGCTACAGTTGTTGATTTCCAGGAGAAAAATATGGGACGTGGTAGAAAAAGTTCAGTTCTAAAGATGAAAAGAAGAAAAAACCAAGCTAAGAAAAAAGCTAGAATCAAAAAGTCTATTCCAGCTAAAGCTTAATTTAGAATTTCCTGAATCTTTCCTTTATTGATTTTATATGAGGTCATATCCTTGACCCATAGTTGCTCGCGCTTATTCCACTGACCCCAATAGCCTTTCAGAAGCTTAAGATCGTTCATATGAAAATCAAGTTCATTTCTGTTTTTAAACTCTTTGCTCGTTAAAAGATTAAGGCCTATCCAAGCGGCCTCAAAAGATTGAAGCTCAATAACACCAGGTCTTTTATTATAAATCTTAGAAAAGTTTTGAATAAACTCAACTTTGGAATCTTCAGCAACTGGATCACCGACAAAAAATAGAGACTGCTGGCTACGGTTGCTCTCCTTAGTTAAAGAGCGGGAACGCCAACTCGGCCCACCAATAAGATTAAGCTTTCTTGCATCGAAATAGCTAAATGAAGGAATAATCTGAATCGCTTCTTTTGGAAGAGCAGGAACAAAAACCCAATCAAAATCTGTAACAGGCCTTAGAGTCTGAATTCTTCTTACGATTCTCTTATCTTCAAGCTTATGGATCTCAGAAAGAAGATCGAGCTCTTCCATTCTTTCTCTTGGGAACTTGAGTTCAAGAAGATTCTTCACAGGGTCTCTTAAGTCAGTCTTTCCTTTTTCAAACCAAGAAAGGTCTGTCACCTCAACTTCATTTTTCTGAGCTGTGTTCCAAAAGGCGTCCATAAAAGCACGCCCTCGAATTGAGTTTGGATAAACGATCGCAGCACGGCTTCCAAAAAGCTCTACCATTTCTTTCGAAAATAGAATGTTTGCAATTGATTCTACCGAACCAGGCATCTCAATTAAAAGATGACCCTTCTTTTCACTTGGAAGATAGAGCTGAGAAAGTGAGACAAAAAGAACGCCTCTTTTTTTCGATTCAATATAGACCTTCGTTCCCTCTTCAGGAAAAAGACCACCTATAATAAATGAAACTTGTTTTTCAGAAACAAGCTCGCTGACATGATGGGCCCCAGCGGCGGCACTTCCTGCCGAGTCTCGAATTTCAAAAACCATTTTTTGGCTTTCTGGAAGTTTTTCATTTAAGGAGTTTAAAGCAAAATCAATTCCTTTAAGGGCCCTTTCTCCGTAAGCTTTATATTTCCCTGAAAGCGGAAGAATAATTCCCACAGTGTTAGTGTTAAGCTTTGAGTATTTTTCAAGTCGTGAGTAAAAATCATCAATCTCTGCGATCACTTCTGGATAACGATTATATTCATCTCGGATATAATCAAAGAGATCTTCTGCTCGAGATCGTTCACCACTATAATATTCTTCCAAAGCGATCTGAAGAACAATATAACCAGCTGTTACACTTCTCGATTTTTCTGAAATCGAATTTACAAAATTAAGTCTCTCTAATGAGGAAAGGGAAAGAACATAAGATTTCACTCGATTAAAGTAGCTATCCTTCATGGCATCTTGAAGTGATTCATACTTACGAAGATAGGCCAAAAGTGCCTTCATCCCTTTGTCTTTAAGATCAAGGTAGCTAGCTGCTTCGTAATAAAGAATGAAATACTTTTCGTGCTCAACACTTGGAAGGACTTCAAGATTGACGAGTCTTAAAGTCCCCAGACACTTTTCATATCGAGCTGTTTTATAATAACTGCTTCCAAGGTTAAGATAGATTTGATTGGTTAATACTGGATCTAATGAAGAGTGATTTAAGGCCTGTTCAAAGTTTGAGATAGCGTCTTCGTATTTTGCACTTGTGTAGTAGATAACCCCAATGAGGTTTTTCTTTAAAGCCTTTTCACTTTCCTTTAAAGTTGCATCACCAAGTTCGTTTAAACGAACAAGAGCAATTCCAGAATCTCCTCCAGCATAAATTTGTTTGATTTTATTTATTCTTTGGATGAAAGCCGGTGAGTAAATGTCTCCACGATCTTGCTTTGAGATCATCTTAACTCCACCACAACTTGAGAGAACTAAAGTAAACAAAAGTAATAGTATTTTCATAAAGCCCAATTCTTAAAAAATTTATTCAATTATGATAAGCCTTGAAGCTTCATGTGAAAACACTAAGAGTCTCTATAACACAGAGCAAACTGTGCATCACGGACCTTTTTAATCGGACATAAGCTCTTTCACAAAGTTACCTCTCTCAATTTCTATAAAAGACAAGCCTTAGTGTTATCAGCTCGTATAGAAAAAAACTGAGTTCTCTTAAAGTTTCACTGAAAAAGATCTTTCATTTTATCAAAGAAACCTTTTCCCATTGGGTTGCAATCGCTCTTGTCATCAAAGCCTGATAGCTTTTGAAAGATCTCTTTTTGCTCACTTGAAAGTTTCGTTGGGGTTTCAACGTGAATTGAAACGATCTGATCGCCCTTTCCGTGACCACCAAGTCTTTGAATCCCTTTTGAACGAAGACGCATTCTTTTACCAGATTGTGTTCCTTCAGGAATTGTCAGCTCTACTTTTCCATCAAGTGTTGGAACATTGATGTTTGCTCCAAGAGCAGCCTGAGAAAAGCTAATGGGAACGATACAATGAACATCAAAGTCATCTCTCGTAAAGAACTCATGGTCTTTCACTCGTGCAAGAACATAGAGATCACCATCTGGACCACCTTTAACTCCAGCGTCCCCTTCTCTTGAAAGTTTCAGTCTTTGACCGGTATTGATTCCACCTGGAACTTTAACTTCAAGTTTTACTTTCTTTTTTGTTCGTCCTTGCCCGTTACAAGTTCCACAAGGATCCTTGATAATCTGTCCCGAGCCATGACATTTTGGACAAGCCGTAGCGACTGTAAAAAAGCCCTGCTGCCTTCGGATTTCTCCTACACCGTTACACATATCACAAGTCGTTGGACCAGAACCTGCTTTCGCTCCACTTCCATCACAAGTTTCACAAGTCACAAGTTTTTCAACACTGACTTCTTTCTCAACTCCAAAAGCAGCTTCTTCAAAAGAAAGATCCATCACAACTTGAAGATCATCACCTGGTCTTCCAGAAGATCTTCTTCTTCCACGTCCTCGACCACCGAGAAAGTCTCCAAAAATGTCCCCAAAAATATCGCCGAGATCAGAGAAGTCATTGAAACCTCCACCGCCAAAGCCACCACCTTGACCATCTACCCCAGCATGACCAAATTGATCATAGCGAGCTTTTTTCTCATCATTTAAAAGAACGTCAGCCGCTTCTGAAGCTTCTTTAAACTTAGTTTCCGCCTCTTGGTTATCAGGATTTCGGTCTGGGTGATATTTCATCGCAAGCTTTCGATAAGCTTTTTTGATGTCATCTCTACCTGCGCCTTTTTCGACTCCAAGTACCTCGTAATAATCTCTTTTTTGCATGAACCACTTCTTTATAAAATAAAGAAGGCCTTCCCAAGGGAAGGCCCAAAAATTAAATTTCGTTGCTATTAAACTTCTTTAAAGTCGGCATCGACAACATCATCGTCATCTTTTTTTCCTGTATCAGAAGTATCGCCAGCTTGAGCTTCTGGTCCAGCCCCTGGTCCGCCAGGTTGAGCACCTGGTTGTCCACCCGCTTGTTGGTACATTTCTGTTGCAATTTTATGAGAAACATTTTGAAGTCTTTCAGTTGCACCTTTAAGCTCATCAAGGCTTTGGCTTTCAAGTTTTGACTTCGCTTCTTCAATCGCTCCTTCAAGCTCTTTCTTTGCCTCTTCAGAAATTTTGTCTCCACCTTCTTCGATCATTTTTTCTGTACTTAAAATCATTCCATCAAGGTTGTTTCTTGTATCAACGATTTCACGTCTTGCTTTATCACCTTCTCTATTGGCTTCAGCTTCTTGAACCATTTTTTCAATTTCTTCTTCAGAAAGACCAGATCCCGCTGTAATTTTGATTTCTTGTTTTTGGCCTGTGGCCTTATCAACAGCAGAAACGTTTACAATTCCGTTAGCATCAATATCAAAAGTCACTTCAACTTGAGGAACCCCTCTTGGAGCTGGAGCAATCCCTGTTAGGTCAAACTTACCGAGAGTCTTGTTATCAGTCGCAAATTCTCTTTCACCCTGAAGTACGTGAATACTAACAGCAGGTTGATTGTCCTGAGCAGTTGAGAAAACTTGTGATTTCTTAACAGGAATCGTTGTGTTCTTTTCAATAATTCTTGTAAGAACTCCACCAAGAGTTTCGATACCAAGTGAAAGAGGAGTCACGTCAAGAAGAAGAACGTCTTTAACGTCTCCCGCTAAAACTCCACCTTGAATCGCTGCACCAGCGGCAACAACCTCATCAGGGTTCACACCTTTACTTGCTTCTTTTCCAAAGATCTCTTTTACTTTTTCTTGAACCGCAGGAATACGAGTTGACCCACCAACAAGAATCACTTCATGGATTTCATTACGATCAAGCCCAGAGTCATCAATACAAGTATTACAAGGAACTTCTAATCCTTTGATATGACTCGCAATAAGACTTTCAAATTTCGCTCTTGAAAGGTTTACATTTAAATGCTTCGGCCCAGACTGATCTGCCGTAATAAACGGAAGGTTCACATCTGTGCTTGTTACGTTTGAAAGCTCATGCTTTGCTTTTTCAGCCGCTTCTTTTAATCTTTGAAGGGCCATTTGATCACTTCTTAAATCAATTCCATTTTCTTTTTTGAATTCATCAGCAAGAAAATTAATGATTTCTTCATCAAAGTTTTCACCACCAAGGAATGTATCACCATTGGTTGCCTTAACTTCAAAAACCCCGTCACTTGTAATTTCAAGAATTGAGATATCAAAAGTACCACCACCAAGATCGAAAACGGCAATGTTTTGATCCTTTTTAGACTCAAGTCCGTAAGCAAGAGCGGCTGCAGTTGGCTCGTTAATAATACGCTTAACCTCTAGGCCAGCAATTCGACCAGCGTCTTTTGTTGCTTGTCTTTGAGCATCGTTAAAATAAGCTGGAACTGTAATAACAGCTTCAGTAACTTTTTCGCCGAGATAGTCTTCAGCAGCACTTTTTAGTTTCTCTAAAACAATTGCTGAAATTTCCTGGGGAGACATTTCTTTGTCATCAACCTTTACCCATGCATCACCATTTTTATTGGCAAAAATATCAAAAGGAGCAACTTCAGCAAATTTCTTCGCTTCAGGAGCATCCGCTTTACGACCAATTAATCTTTTAATCCCAAAAAGAGTTTTGGTTGGATTTGTTACCGCTTGTCTTTTGGCCACTTGACCAACAAGCTTTTCTTCACTTTTTGCAAAGCCAATAACAGAAGGAGTTGTGTTATGACCTTCAGCATTTGCAATAATTTTGTACTTTCCGTTTTCAAGAACTGAAACACATGAGTTTGTTGTTCCTAAGTCGATTCCAATAATTTTTCCCATTTTTTTCTCCTTATATAAATTCGTTTAATTTGTTTACTAGTTCTTTGCCACAACAACTTTAGAGGCTCTTAGAAGTCGTCCGTTTAAAATATAACCTTTTTCAAATTCCATAATAATTTCATTGTCAGCTTTTCCTTCAGCTGCTTGCTGGCTCATAGCCTCGTGAAAGTTTGGATCAAATTCTTTTCCAAGACATTCAATTGGCTCTAATCCATTATCTTTAAGGACTCCCAAAAACTGATCGCGGACCATTTGAATTCCTACAACGATGTTTTTCATTTTTTCATCTTCGTCTTTTTCAAGTGCCGTGATGGTTCTTTCAAAGTTATCGACGACTTCAAGAAGTGAAGAGAGAATCTTTTCAGAACCATACTTAACGATTCCTTCTTTTTCTCTTTCAAATCTTCTTCGAAGATTTTCCATCTCTGCGGCGAGGTAATAATACTTTTCTTTAAAGTCCTCTTCCTCTTTTTCTTCAGTCTTTAGTTCTTCAGTCTTTAGTTCTTCAGTCTTTAGTTCTTCAGTCTTTAGTTCTTCAACATTGTCTGCCGTTTCTTCCGTCTCAGCCCCTGCTTTAACTTCTTCAGCTTTCTCTGCTTCTTCTTTTACTTCTTCGTTCACTGTGTCCGACATTTTTTTTTCCTCAAACATTAACGTTTATCTGGTTACAAGATGGGGGCGATTGAATCAGTGTCAACCAAGGCCCTAGAAAAAAATCAAAGGGAGATCAAACTTAGAACGTAATTAATACTTATATATTGTTTTTTCAATGGGATAGCTAGACCAGATTGGCCTTAAAAAGATCGTCCATTAATGAGTCCATCATCAAAAAGCCTTTGGCGCTAAGCGCATCTCCCTCGAGATAGCCTTTGCGAACCCAGGAAGCCTTAATCGTAGCAAAAGCCTTTTTATCCTCTATAAGCTCTTCTATTTTCTCAAATTGATTAATTCTTAAATAAAGATAAACCTTTTCAAGAAGCTGCTCAGAATCTGAAAGTTCCTCTTTGATATATTCGGGCCTATTCACTTTCCATTTATAACGAAGTCCTGCTTCCGAAAAAAGTCCTGTCGCTGATGGGCCAATGGCAAGAACAGATTCAGACTGCCAATACTTTAGATTGTGAAGTGATTCAAAACCAGGCTTAGCAAAGTTTGAAATTTCGTAATGATTAAACCCTGCATTTTTAAGATACTCAGAAACTTTAAGATATTCTTTTTCAATCCATTCATCGCTGGGAAGCCTATCTCTATAGGGATAACCCTCACCCACCTTGAGTATATACAGAGAGATGTGATTGGGATTGTGCTTTAAAAGCTCTTCAAGTTCCCCTTCAATATCTCGATCAACACGTTCTGAATCAGGAAGACCAAGCATGAGATCAAATGAATAATTAAGCTTTGAATCTTTTAATGTTTTTAAAGCCACGTATGATTCTTCAATTGAATGAACTCGATCCAATAACTTTAAAAGTTCGGGGTTTAAAGTTTGGATTCCTAAGGAAAAGCGATTGGCGCCAAGATCTGTCCAAAACTTTAATGTCATTGGGGTTAAAGAATCGGGATTACATTCAACAGTAAACTCTTTGATTGTCGAGTTCTGATCCAAGTGAAACGCTCCAATACATTCATCGAGAATATCTCTTCCTCTTGAGTCTTTTGAGTTTTGCGCCCAAAGACTCGGGGTTCCACCACCAATAAACACTGTTTCAAGGGAACTAGTCTTGTATTTTAGTTGGTCTTTTAGACGAATTAACTCTATGAGAGAACTTTTTAAAAAGCTATAATACTCCTCATAACTCCGCGAATCGCTATCTTTGGTCTTATAAAAATCACAGTAATTGCAAAGATGTGCACAAAACGGAAAATGTAAATAAAGAGAAGATACCGTCTTCAATTAATAAAGTCCTTGAGGAATATTTATGCAAGTTAGCATTGAAAATCTTAGCAATCAACTAAAGCTCGTTTTCGTCGAAAGACCAGAGAGCACCTGTGGAACTGTCCAAGCTTGGTTTAACGCCGGATCTGCTCTTGAATCAAAAGATGATCATGGAGTCGCCCACTTCCTCGAGCACATGTTCTTTAAAGGAACTAAAAAAAGACCCGGGCATGCCATTGCTTATGAAGTGGAATCTATGGGAGCTGAAGTTAATGCTTTCACATCATTTGATTACACTTGTTATTATATCAACTCTCCAGGAGACAGTCTTCTTAAGTCATTAGAGATTCTTCTCGATATGATTTCGAATCCAAGTTTTCTTCAAAGTGAACTTGAGTCGGAAAAAGAAGTGGTCTTTGAAGAGTACCTAAGATCTCAAGATAGTCCTAATCAATTTGCTTTTCAAAAGATTCAAAAGAACTTCTTTTCTAAAGGCTACTCTCATCCCATTCTTGGAAGTCAGAAACATATTAAGTCATTCAATAGAAAACAAATTGTTGAGTTTCGAAAGAAATTTTATAACTCTGGTAATACAACTCTTCTTATTGCAGGAAACTTTTCAAAAGCCAAAGTCTTAAACCTTGTCAAAAAGTTTAAATTCCCGAGAGGCAAAAGAAATGACTTTCCCGAGTTTAACTTAAAAAAGAAACCTTCAATCAATATCGAAAATAAAGATGTTGAAATGATTCAACTTGATCTCATTACAAAGGCCATGAACTTTACGACAGAGTCGGCAGCTGTCGAAGATCTCTCTTGGTCATGTCTAGGGGTTGGAGAAAGTTCTTATCTCTATAAGAATCTTGTTCAGAATCGCTCCCTTTGCAACAGTTCCAGCAGTTCGACTTTCTACTTTAAGAAAAATGGAATTCATCTCGTGCGTTTTAATCTTCCTAAAGAAAACCTTGAAAAGGTCTTAGAAGGATTGCCTGAACTATTCAATAACTTAAAAGAGAATGGGTTTGAAGCACAAGATGTCGAAAGAATTCAAAATCAATTCATTGCCTCTAAAGTCTATGAAAAAGAATCTATGGAGCAATATGCGTTTTCTCTCGGACATTCACTGGTTCAATATGAAAGTTTAGAGGCTGAAGACAAGTTTATTGATGAAGCTCAGCAGGCCTCATTAAAGCAAGTCAACTCAATGATAAAAAAGCTCTTAGGACAAACTTTTCATATCTCAGTTCTGCTTCCAGAAGGTCTTGATCAAAAAGACTTTAAGCCTCTTCTCGAAGGATTTTCTCAAAAACTCAATCTTCAAGAAAAATCAGAAAAGACAATTAAAAGAAAAGCCAAGACCACTCGTTATGACTTAAAAGTTAAAACTACCCAGATCGTACCGGGTGTTCAGCTAATTCATCGTCAAAACACACTCACTCCCACATTTATTTTTCACAGCTACCTTAAAGGTGGACTTTCTGACGAAGCTGACAAAAACGGAATTTATCATCTCCTTGCTTCAAACATTGTGAATGGTCATAGTGGCCTCAATGTTACTGAATATAAGAATATGATTGAAACTTATGCTGCTAGCCTTTCAGGGTTCTCTGGAAAAAATGCCTACGGTCTTACGATGCATGGGCAAACCAAGCATTTTGATGAACTTATGAATCACTTTAAAGGAACTTTCTTTAATCCGAACTTTGATCAGACCGTTTTTGAACATGAAAAAGAATTAACGATCAGGCAAATTCAAGCACTGAAGAAAGAACCGACTCGAAGACTCTTTGGGCTTATTAATAAAAAGTTCTTTCCAGATCACGCTTACTCACAAGATGTCCTTGGAACAGAAGAATCATTAAAGGATGTCACTGCTGATCATTTAAAACTTCTTCATGAACAAAACGTACAAACAAAAGAAATCGTTTTCACATATGGAGGTCCCCACAGTTTTGAAGAGATTTGTCATTTTCTTGATGAACATTTTAAGGAACTCAAACCAAGAGAGAAAAAATCTTATAAGCCATTTGAGATTGAAGATTATGCCAAAAGCCTTTCATTTCTAGAAATGGATAGAGAACAAACCCATCTCTTCACTGGCTTTCCCACCCAGCACCTCGCCGATAAAAAGAATCTTTATCTTAAAATTTTAAGCGCTTACCTCTCAGGACAATCATCTCCCGTGTTTGTAAAGCTGAGAGATGAAATGGGGCTTTGTTACACAGTCCAACCTATCAACTTCTCTGCTCTTGAAGCAGGGTACTGGGGCTTTTATATGGGTACCAGTAACGACAAGCTCGAAGTTGCTCATTTAGAACTTCAAAAGATTATTGGAGAAGTCTTTCAAAAAGGTCTCAGCAAAAAAGAATTTGAAAGAGTGAAAAGAAGTATTTCTGGTCAGGCCCTACTTGCCCTTCAAACCAACGAAGATTATGCAAACACTTATTCAATACCTTTTCTTCACGGGCTTGGGATTGAATATTTTTATAAAGAGCAAAACCAGATCGATTCAATGACGGTTGAAAAATTTAATCAACAGATTAAGAAGTTCTCAAAGTTTGAACTTTCAAGTTTTGTGGTTGGTCCAAAGAATTTAAAAGAAACTTAAGACTTCGAATTTCCCACAAGTAAAATTGTTCCCTCTTCAAATTGGTTTTGAAAATGTGAAGAGACGATTCCCATAAGACTCATCATGGATTCAAATGATTTTGAAACCTTTGAGAAAAACTGAGGAATGTCGTAAGCTTCAGGAACAAGTGAGTCGAGATGAGAATAAGCCGTTTTACCAACACTTGTATAATAACTAGTATCGACAAACTTTCTTCCAATAGAGTCACTAAAGTAGCCACAGAGAATAAGTGCTGTATCACCTATTTCTTTTAGTTCATTTTTTTTCTTCTTCCCTTTAAATCGCCCAGACTCTAAAAGCTTCATTCCAAGAAGCTTCTCTTTCACTCTCCCTTCATCATCTTCTTCAAAGTAATTTGCTGAAGCTCCATACTTATCCATCACAAGGCTTGAATAATAAACCATCTCTCCTGGAATCGGAGTCACTGATTTTTGATTTAGCTCGTGAAGTTGGTCAAAGAAAAATGCTTGAAGACTGTGTTCGAATAGAATTGGCGAATGTTCAGGATTATCTTGATTGCGATCCATTCAATAAACCCCCTTCTCTTAATTTTATCAAACCTTATGATTTCAACCAAATAGGGCGGGTTTTTCCTCGTTTTAAGGGCTTGTTGGCTTCAAATGTGCCAAAAATTACTGTTTTCACTTAATAATTTTAATAATTTAGAGAAATTCACTTGAACTGTTTGAATTTCAGACGTCTTTATACTCTTTTTCATCTTTGATAGATAAGTTTCCATAAATTTTATATTCATCTCCTACTATGAAAACTTTTTTAGCAACTTTATTTCTTGTTTCTGTATTTATTGAGGTTCACGCCTACACTCACACGCCCATGAAAAGACCAGGTGAAACTGATATTAGATCCGGTAGGCTTCTCACTTACTATCCAGTTGCCTGTCGTAAAAAGTCTCAGGAAGATTCATGGCATAAAAGATGGTTAACTGATTGGGTTCGAGAACATCAAAGAGAAGATAGTGCTGAAGCCATTAGGCTTTGAGATCCTCAAGTTTCTTTAAGTGAAAAAGGGATGATTCTTTTAAAGCAAGGTTAACTCTTGCAGACTGTCGAACTCATCAAAACAAACCCCTATGGCCAAGATCAAGACCTTTGGGCAAAACTTGAAAAAGGCAGAAGTCATAAAATGCCTCTTCGCTTTTATATTGGTGTTCCCGATGATCAGCCTTACGATCTTCGCTATAGAAGATTTGAATACTATGAAAGCGCATCGAGACGAGGAAAATTCCACAATGATGCTCTTATTAGTGTCCTTGACTTTGACTACGATCTTTTTAAACCTCACATTGCAATCCAGTTCAAAATCAAGCTTGTAAAAGATGACCGAACCGGTGAAAAAGTCCTCAAACTCGTTGAGCAGTCCACGTCATTGCATGGGTTTAACGATTAATTCTTACATCTAAGTCCTATCTTACCCTAGTGGAGCAAAATGCCACCTTACACGGCTACTAGCGCCAAATAAAACGGTCTAACCCTTTTAAAATTCATTATAGTTTTTACATATTAAGGCGATCATTCTTACATCTTCTCTACAGAGAAACCATTTGCTAACAAAACCCCTAGACTTTTAGCGGTGCGTTTCATATGAATAGACCTCGAAAAACTTTTATCTAAAGGAATTAGTATTATGAAAACGCTGCAACTCGTACTTGTTACACTCCTTTCATTAGGTCTTGCTTCATGTGGGCAAATTAAAGATAAAGCTGAGCCTCTAGCGAAAACTGCAGGAATCCAGAAAAACTCTGTTTCAGGTGTTCAAACATTTCTTTCAAATAAAATGCTGACAATGAAATCTCAAACTCCAGCAGCGAAAAATGCTAAAGCTTGTGCTCATGACGATAGCTACATCCTAAAAACAAGTGGTTCAGTTCTTCACATTCCAAATGCACTTTGTGGATCAGAAGTTGATGGACAACAAGTTGTTGGTTGGAAAGTCATCGAAAAAGAAGTTGAAGTTGCTGCAACAGAAGAAGGGGCTGAGCCTAAAAAAGTTAAAAAGGTTTACCTTGTTCAATCTCATAAAAATAACGAAATTGCAGAATATGAAGTTGCTGATTACACAGCTACTGAAATGACTCTTAAGTTTATCTTCACAGTTACTGAAGGTGAAGAAACACTATCTGAAGAATACACACTTGTTATGACAGTCGCTCCAGTTCTTTAATTTGAAGTAAATTAATCATTTCAAATATTTAAGCCCGGTTTTTACCGGGCTTTTTTGTCTAATCTCTTTACAATCATGAAGTTCTTACATTTTTTCCCCTTTGAATCTCAAAATTAGATATACAGCGAAGTGTAAAAAACAAAAAAAGAGGATCCAATGAAAAAATTCTTAATTTTAACGTTAATCCTTTCTTGTTTCTCTCTTGTCGCTCAAGACAAGAAACAAGTTGAAGAAGTTAAGAAACTCTCCCTGGATGAGACGGTTATTACAGTAGGAGAAAAGCTCCTTGAAATTCAGAGCTTAGTCGATGCACAAAAAATCAACAGTCGTTCCAACGGAATTTATATCAACGAACTTGATGCCTTAACAGATTCTCTAGGCGAGAGCACTTCGAGATTAGAAGAACTTGTCCAAAAAATTTATAATGAGAATGAAAGGCAAAAACGAAGTAAAAAAGGTTTAAAGCTCACTGACCCAAGTATGGAAGAAGCTGGAAAAGCTGGAGTAAGACTCATGCTTATTTTAAAAGCTCTTAGCGGGAACTAATCTACTTAACGATCTTGCGCCCAATGAGCATCGCCTGAATAAAGCCGACAAAGCTTAAAAACCACAATGCCCAAGCAAGAAGTGGTACATCACTAAAGGATTTAAAAAACTTATTTTCAACTAAAAAAACACCAGCTAAAGAAAGAATCGAACAGGCAACAATCAATCCCATAACAACAATGGCCTTTGCAAGCCTATCAGCTGCCTTTTCATGACCTGTATGAGTGAGCTCAAAGCGATAACCTCTTTTTGACCACTCTCTTAGGAACCACCTGATATGCCTAGGAATCGTTCTTGCCGAAGAAGAAAAGTCTTTTCCAAACCAAAGAAGCTCTTCAACGATATCATCTTTTGAAATACTATTAGAGGCAATTTCCTTGATATCATCTTCTAATAACTCAAATAAATCGAGATCAAACTTTAATGATTTTCCTACTCCGTCTAAGGTCATCAGAGCGCGGAACACGATAAACCATTCTCGAGGAAGATAAATTCGGTGTTTATTAAGAGTTTTCACAATCTTTTGTAAAAGATCTGCAAAATCAGTCTGTTGAACAGTTAATCCCACATAAGGAGAAAGAGTTCCCCTTACATCTTGAATAAGAACATCGACATCGGGAATCTGTTCATAATCAGCGACGTCTAAAAACTCATAAACAAGATTTTCATAGTTAAAAGTCAAAAGAGCGTAAATGATGGCGACAAAATTCTTTCGGCCTTTCTTACCAAGACTGCCCACAAGACCAAAATCAATAAGACCAATCTTTCCATCAGGTCTGTAAAAGAAATTCCCACCGTGAAGATCCGCATGAAAAAACCCATCTTCAAGAAAGGACTTGATAAAGATTGTAATCCCATATTCAAGTTTAGGCTGAAGCTCTTCGCTGTATTCAAAGATCTTCCCTGAACTAAAACTCACTCCTTCCATAAACTCCATCACGAGAAGTTTTTCGGAAGTGTATTCATCATAAACTTTTGGAATTGAAAAAAGGTCTTTGTGGTCTTGCTTAGCGATAATCTTTCGAATCCGATCGCAATTTAATGCTTCAATATTAAAGTTAAGCTCATTTGTTAAACTCTGCGAGAAATCTTCTAAAATCCTTGAGACTCCAAGAAACTTTATCTCATCACTAACTTTTTCAAGTTGGGAAACAAGAAAAATGACAATGGAGAAGTCCATTTCAATTTGCTTTCGAATGTTAGGTCTTCGAACTTTAAGAACAACATCTTTTCCATCTTTAAGTTTGGCCTTAAACACAATACCAATTGAAGCCGTCCCTATTGCTTTTTCATCAATGGAATCAAAGACATCTTCTATTTTAGCGCCAAGAGAGTTTTCAATATCACCACGAAGCTCACTTAAAGGAACAGACTTAACCTGATCTCTTAGCTTTAACATTTCATCAATAAATTCTTTATCAAAAAGATCTTCACGAGAACCCAGGAGCTGTCCAAACTTAATAAAGGTCGAACCAAGTTCTTCAAAGCATTGCCGTAATCTTGAACCGATAACTTTTGACAAATTTCCGCTTTCATCATCGAGGTTATCTAAGATAGATTTCTCTTTTGATTTGGGAATAATCAGATTAGGAACTTTATTAGATAAGGCGCGAGAAAATAGTTCATCAAAACCATGGCGAGCAAAGATGCTTACGATCTCTTTGAGTCGCGATGCATTTCGAATCGTTTTTGTAATTCCAATGCCGGTTCTTATAAGGTCCATGGATTCCCTGATATAATAATAATCTGCCTAGTACCTTAACATTATAGCGCAGCGGGTAAAATAGATTGAGATGAGAAGATTTAACCTACTAATATTACTAACTCTTTTTCCGAGTATATTACTCGGCCAAGAAACCTGCTCACGAGCCGCTATCGTGAACCATCAAGAGATCCTAGTCGATACTAATAGTTCCACTAAGGGTGAAGGCCTACGTTATTATCTTGAAAAAGACCCGGAATCCTTGCAGCTTCTCGAAAAATATCAGGATGGAACCAGAGTTAAGTTTCTCAATGCAGCTCTAGGAACCACTTCTTC
The DNA here is from genome assembly GCA_049599895.1 of Bacteriovoracaceae bacterium. Classification (GTDB taxonomy): domain Bacteria; phylum Bdellovibrionota; class Bacteriovoracia; order Bacteriovoracales; family Bacteriovoracaceae; genus JBMYPC01. Next base: position 20,759 of record JBMYPC010000040.1, read on the forward strand.
AGGCCTTCTCATAGCTGGTCTTTTAACCAATAAAGACAGTAAAAAACGCCAGACCCTAATCATTTCAGGTGCTGCTCTTTTACTTGTAAACTTTCTTTACTCAAAAACCCTTGAGCGATCTAACGAAGTCTATTTGCAAAAGGCCATTGATACATACAATAAAAGAAACCTTCCCAGAATCTACTTTAATATCGACCAACAAGATGGTGTTGAAACCGATTATCAAGTCATGTTAAATAAAGGTTGGAAGTTTTAAAAAAGAATAGGAAATGACTCAGGTTAATAGCGAAGATCAAATTCATTGCCATAGCTGTAAAAAAGCTCTCGACATTGATCCCAATCAAAAGATCTTTAAATCTGAAGAATGCCCCTATTGTTATGCTGACCTTCGTTGCTGCAAGATGTGTTCATTTTATGACCCTTCGGCTTATAACGAATGTCGTGAGCCTAGTGCTCAAAGAGTTCTTGAAAAAGAAAAAGCAAATTTTTGCGATTTCTTCAAACTTCAGGGAGCTCAGTCTGAAGAAGAGAAAAAAGAGAATCTTCTTTCAGCAGCAGACTCTCTTTTTAAAAAGTAAATTAAATCAAAGGTAAACCCATGAGTGACAAGTATCCTATTACTGAAGGTGGAAAAGAAAAAATTGAAAAAGAGCTAGAACATCTTATTAAGGTGGAAAGAGAACAGCTTAAAACAACGATTGCTGAAGCCAGGGAGCTTGGTGACCTTAAAGAAAACGCTGAATATCATTCAGCAAAAGAAAAACAGTCTCTCGTGGAAGGACGAATTTCTCAGCTTCAAGGAATTATCGCGAAGGCCCAAGTAATCAAAGTCTCCGAAGTTGAAAGTGATAAAATTGTTTTTGGTGCAACAGTTACTCTCTATGACACAGAAAAAGATACAGAAGTCACTTATCAGTTAGTTGGCCAAGATGAATCTGACATGAGCCAAGGAAAAATTTCATATACATCACCCATAGGTAAGGCCTTGATGGGCAAAGAAGAAGGTGATCAAGTCACTGTTAAAGCTCCCAAAGGTGATGTGGAATACGAGGTTGTAAGCTTTGAGTTCAAAGACTAAAAAAGAAAAACCCCCTCTTAAATGGGAGTCCTCTCTTTTAGATCTTTCGAGAACTAAAAAACCCACTAAAACAATTCAAGGTCTTATGAATGCAGGGATAAAAACCCTAAGCGATCTGCTTTGGGTTTTCCCAAACTCTGTCGAGACAATTCCTCCACCTACAAGTTTCGATGAATTTGTTCCCAATGAGATGGCCCATGGAAAAGGGAAAATTGTCAGTGTTCGAGCAAGACCTAACTTCTACCGAAAAGGTAAACGAGGAACTCTCCTACAGAATATCTCTCTCACTGTTAAAGATGAATCAAGCCAGGGAACGATCGAGTTAAAATTTTTCAACTGCTACCCTAATCAAAAGAAAAGATTTGAAGGTCTTGAAGAAATTTCTTTTTATGGAAAGTGCTCCGAATATCGTGGTGATTTGCAAATTGTTGCCGCAGAAGTTTTTGATAAAGATGGTGAAGTGGTTGACGACGATCCCACGACAAAACGAAACTATCCGACAATCTCAGGAATATCTGGAACCCAAACATTAAAACTCATTGATAAAATCCCCCTTCCTCTTTGGGAAGAAATCCCCGATATTATCGAGGAAAACTATCGAAAAGAGCACAATTTCATCCCTCTCAAAGAAGCTTTAAAGTCAATCCATGGACTGATTGAGCATGATTCAAAGGATGTTAAAAACCGAATTATTTTTGAAGAACTTCTCGTTGATCAAATAAAAATTGAAGCACGTAAAAAAATGAGAAAAATTCTCCCAACAGAAACCATTACCTTTGAAAAAGTTGATTTTGAGGAAGCCACTAAACTTTTTCCCTACGAATTAACTCAAGGGCAAATCAAAACAATTCAGGAAGCTTTAGAAGATCTGGCTTCTGGACATCCCATGATGAGACTTGTTCAAGGGGATGTGGGGAGTGGAAAAACTTCTGTGGTCCTAGTCCTTGGAGACCTCCTTGCGAGAAAAAAATATCAGACGGCCATAATGTGTCCCACTGAAAGTCTGGCAAGACAACATTACTCAACATTTCAAAAATTATTTAAAGGTTCTAGCCGAACTATTGGTCTGTTAGTGGGAAGCCTAAAGGCAAAAGAAAAGAAAGAAATTTATGCAAAACTTGAAGCAGGTGAAATCGATATTGTGATTGGAACCCATGCGCTAATTCAAAAAGATGTTCACTTCAAAAGTTTGAAACTTGCCGTTATCGATGAACAGCATAAGTTCGGAGTCAATCAAAGAATCACTCTTACTGAAAAAGGTGATGGAACTCACTGTCTTGTGATGACTGCAACGCCCATTCCCCGCTCTCTTTGTATGACTCAATACGGAGATCTTGATGTCTCAGTGATTGCTGAAAAACCAAAAGGTCGCCAAGTTATTCAAACCCGAATGGTCGAAGAAGAAAACTTTCCAAAGTTCTTGGAATTTATGAAAAAGCATCTCGACTTAAATGAGCAAGCTTATATTGTCGTTCCCGCAATTGAAGAAAGTGAGAACTTTGATTTTATGTATCTTGAGAAGGTCCTTGAGAGATTTAAAAAGTTTTTCCCTCAATACAATGTTGAAGGTGTTCACGGAAAATTAAAATCTCAAGAGAAGGATGACATTCTTAAGAGTTTTGAAAAAAATGAAATCCAAGTTATTGTCGCCACAAGTGTCGTTGAAGTCGGTATTGATGTTCCCAATTCAACAATCATCGCCATCTTAAGCCCCGAAAGGTTTGGCCTTAGCTCTCTTCATCAACTTCGGGGACGAGTGGGAAGAGGAGAGAAAAAGAGTTTTTGTTTTCTTATATGTGACAAATCAACTCCAAACTCATCGAAAAATAAGTTAAAAATCCTCGAGTTAACGGATGATGGTTTTCGAATTTCAGAAGAAGACCTCAAGAACCGTGGTCGCGGAGACCTCTTCGGAACTGCTCAGTCCGGTTACACAAGCCGCTACCAAATGGCCAATATCGTTGAACACGTCGACATCCTTTATCAGATCAAAAATGACTTTCAGAAAATTGTGGGGCCAGAATTTAATTTAGAGGATATAATTT
>JBMYPC010000041.1:0-23582 GCA_049599895.1 Bacteriovoracaceae bacterium
TATCTCACTCTTGAAGGTGCAGTGGTTTCACCTGAATAAAAAAAAGGGCCAACATTGTGGCCCTTTTCTTATAAAAAATTTTGATTGAATCTTATTTTGCAGCGGCTTCTTGAATTGCTTTGAAGCTATTGAAATCTGTTGCTGCGATCTCAGAAAGCATCTTTCTGTTAAGCTTTACATCACTCTTTTTAAGAGTATCCATAAACTTTGAATAAGATGTTCCAAGAGTTTTAGCACCAGCAGAGATTCTTTGAATCCAAAGTCTTCTCATGTTTCTCTTAAGAAGTTTTCTTCCAATATATGAATAGTGAAGTGCTCTTACAACAGTTTGAACTGTGTGACGGTATTTTGTTCTTCTATCGAAGTGGTAACCTTTCGCTAATTTAAAAATTTTGTTTCTTCTTCTTCTGGCCTTAAATCCTCTACGTGCTCTTGCCATGTCTCAACTCCTTGGGCCTAACTGAAGGGGAAGCTTTTCGCTTTCTTTGTATTCCCTTAATTGACCTATTAACTATTAATAACTTTCTATAAAATCAAATTAAAGTGCGTAAGGAAGCATTCTTTTCACTCTTCCCTCATCACTTTGGTGAACATAATCTGTTTTCCCATTTCTCTTTTTAGCGTCATGGGGCTTCTTCTCAAGAATATGTCTTAAATTTGCTCTTTTTCTCTTAAATTTACCTGTTGCTGTTGCCTTAAATCTTTTCGCTGCAGCTCTTCTCGTTCTCATCTTAGGCATTTTTCTTCTCCAAATTCACAATGATGCTCATAGCTTTTGGCTTTCTGGCATACATTGAACTAAATTCTAGGGTGCATTGATATCAAAAGGTCCTTAAAAAATCTAGTAAGTTATCCACTAAAAATGTGATTTTTAAGGATTTTCGGTCTCCAACTCCTCAGCTTTGGGCTTTTCTTCCCTTGGCTCAAGACTTTTAAGACGTTTGATCTCTTTTTTATCCGGTGCAACAATCGCAATAACCCGGTTTCCCATGGCCTTTGCTTCACTTTCAACTGTCGCTCCTAAACGGACAACATCCTCAATAATACTCTTAAACTTCTCAATTCCAGCTTCTTTATAGGCCATTTCACGTCCTCGAAACTGCATTACCATCTTGACCTTGTCTCCTTGCCAGAGAAACTTCTTTCCCCTTTTAAGCTTGGTTTCAAGATCATGGGCCTCAATATTTGGTCTAAACTGGATTTCTTTTAGCTGGGCAGTTGTCTGCTTTTTCTTGGCTTCATTGGCCTTCTTTTGCAGATCATACTTATACTTCCCGTAATCAATAAGCTTTACCACAGGTGGTTTAGCATTCGGGGAAACCTCTACAAGATCAAGTCCCGTCTCATCTCTGTGCCTCATGGCCTCTTCAATAGAGACAACTCCGACAAGATCTCCGTTTTCACGAATTAAACGACATTCAGGAACTTTAATTTGATGATTTGTTCTTGGCCCTTGGGGCTTTCTTCCTCTGTGACCTCTTCTGTCTTTTATGACCAACCTCCCAATTGCGAAGCTTTGTAGCCTGCATGGTTATTATAAAGCTTAAAAACTCTCTAAGTTCAAATTGTTAACACAATTGACGCCTATTTGAAAATCCTATTGAAATAACGAATTGAAAAACAAAGCCAATGCATCGCGTCAACAGATTTCGAGCCTCTCCAAAAACAGTCTCAAAGCCTCTTTTTCCTCAATTTTAGGAAAAATTCTATAAATCTCATTATCTTTGAGTCTTTCAAGGGAATCAAACATTTTGTTTTCATCAAAAATCATAGACTCTTTAACGCTAAACTTAGAACCTTTAAGATCTTTGAGGTTCATTAAGCTCGTAGGATCCGAAACGAAGCCCGTTATGAATCGGCCAATCCCTTTTTCGGGGCAGACAAGAATATCATCTGACGTGAGGTTTAATTGCGGTCGGCTTTTAATGAACTCATCAAGCTGATTAAGAACTGATCGAAAACCATTTTGTTCCAGCCTATGCCAAAGAATACGAACGTTACCTAAATCGTGAATCATACTGACTGAATATTAAAGGAAAGACTGTCTTTAATCTGCTCTTCATAAACAGAAATAAGTTTTTCAAACTTTTCAAGATCAACAATACGATAAAGGCCATCCACATTTTCTAATTGGTTTAAATTCACAAAATGCTTTGCCGATGAACGAATCATAGGAATTGAGAATGCTTCAGGATAACGAATTTTCCCTAAGGCCTTCTCGTTCTCAAAAACCTCGCGACAAGTCTTGATAATGGCTTCGATCTTAAAGCCTTTTGGGCTCAATTCAAATACTGTTTTAAGAGATAAAGAAGTTATATAATAAGATTCTGTAATAAAATTAAAAGCTCTCGAGAAATAACTGATCTTTTTAGCAATTAAATAAAGATCTCGATGAGACATATCTAAACATTCTTCAAGAGTTTGAACCTGTCTATTTACTGACTTGGAGATAACTTCCGTTGCTTGTTGGAACATATCTTTCACTGTAGGAAGATAAAATTCATGTTTTAACATATCTCTTTGGCCAACAAAGAATTCTTTAAGATCAGAAACGGTGCTAATCTTCCCTTTAAAGATTCGAATCCAAGCGGAGTTAATAATTCCGGCAACAATAAAGTGATGAAGGATCGTATTCTTAAAATAAAGAAGCTCGGCTCTCGCATCAGATTTGATTGTGTAGAACACATGTCCTTGTGAACCTTTGCCAATCACTTCAACCTTTTTATTTCCAATGAGAATATCAATGGTTCTTTCAAGTGATTCTTTAAAGTTTTGCTCATCAAGACTTTGAGTAAACGGAATATTAAACTCTTGGCAAAAGTTTCTAATTCCTCGGGCTTTAGCAAGGATATCATCCCACTTAAGTGCTCCTGTAGGCTCATCAAGAAGAACCAACGCAAGAAGAGATGTGGGTGTTACCATCATATTCTTTCCGACTTCACGAAAGCATTCAAAAGCGAGGTTTTGCAGTCTTCGCTTTTGATCAACAACGCTAAAATCAGGCTTTACACCGTTACCAATTTGGATATGAATATTTCCGAATTGATAGGAAAAGAGCTTCACTAAGCCAAAAAGCTGACCTGTCGATTCTTTAGATTTCTTCGCTCCTTTAAGTTCACTCACAAGTGAGCGCTGTTCGGGAACATTTTCATGAGCAACAGAAACTGGGAGAAAGATAAGCTCTTTTTCAAAACCATCTTCTTTTAATTGGGAGTAAGCTTCAAGCAGCATTTGGTAAAGCCCAAACCTTGGAGAAAGAAGTCTTCCAGTTCTTGAACGACCGCCCTCGAAGAAAAACTCAATAGGTTTTCCCGTGCTTAAGAGATAATAAAGATAGGCTTCAAGTGTAAGCTTGTACAAAATATCGTTTTGAAAACTTCTTCTTATGAAAAAGCATCCCGACTTTCGAAACATTTTTCCGATTGGGAAAATGTTAAGATTGTTTCCGCCAGCAACATAAAGTGGCATTTTATATTTTTTATAAACCATATAACCGATGGCCACATAGTCGGCATGAGACTGATGATTAGGGACTAAAACAACCGCATTGTCTTTGGCATATTCTTTAAGATTAATCCCGTTCTCATTAAAATTAAAACCATCATAAAGTCTTGGTAGAGTTGAATCGAGAAAACGAGAAAGTGTTTTAATATAACTTTCAGAATATTCAGCGCGAATTTCCATCAGATGTTTAAGAACTTTTTTCTCGTCTTCTTTCGAGCGAATGCGATCTTTTAACTTCTTATACGAAAGAACAATTTCTTGTTGTTTTGTCATATCCTATCCTTAGTGGGAATAGAATATCAGACTTAAGAAGAAAGGCCATGGGGTTTAGATTCACTCATCCCCGAAGCGCTCATCTCCATAAACTGAGCCGATTGCTTCATCTCTGATATTCGCTCAACACCAAGGTATGTCATTCCTGAGCGAAGCCCTCCTGTCAACTCCTCGATAACATTTTCAACACTCCCCTTACATGGGATGAGCGTATCAACACCTTCTGCGGCCATTCCTTTAGGAAGCTCTCCTCGCCAAGAAACTTGAGCAGCTTTTGAGGCCATTCCTCGGTATTGTTTCTTGCCGCCTTTAATTTCACCTGGAGTTTCTAGAGTTCCAGAGACCAACGAGCCCACCATAATGGAATGTGCCCCAGCAGAAAATGCCTTCACCACATCTCCAGAAGTCTTAATCCCACCGTCGGCAATAAGAGGAATATCAAGTTTTGTCGCTTCTTCAGCACAAAGGGCAATGGCCGTAAGTTGAGGAACTCCATGACCGGTAATGATACGAGTGGTACACATTGAACCTGGCCCAATCCCAACCTTGATGGCATCGGCACCTGCGGCAGCAAGCCTTGCAACAGCATCTGGTGTCGCAACATTCCCGGCAATCACATCTACACCTGGCCAGTTGTCTTTAACGTATTTCAGAGTTTCCATCATCATAATCGAATCTCCGTGGGCAATATCAAGAGTAATGATTTGCACGCCGGCTTCCACAAGATGCTTCGCTCTCTCTCGTCCCTCTTCTTTAACGCCTATACTTGCAGCAATGGGAGTTGAAAGAGAGTTCTCGTCTTGGAACTTTCGAACTTTTTCGATTTCTTTACACTGTTCTTCTACTGAAAGAAAACGATGAATACTTCCAAGCCCTCCTAATTTCGCCATAGCGCAGGCCATTTCCGCTTCAGTGATCGTATCCATGTTGGCCGTAACAATAGGAACATCGATTTCGTAATTTTTTGTCACACGGCTTCTGAGAATAGGAATCTTTCGAGAAGAAATCTCTGAATATTGAGGAATCAAAAGAACATCGTCAAAAGTAAGACCTCGGTCTCTTTTAATAATATCTGATGACTTGAAAATTAATGACACGCTGACTCCTTTATTGCAGACAAATAAAATACGAAACATTCAATTCAAACAATTTTGAGCTAATGAATCAAGTATGAATCTTAGGAAACTAAAGCCTTGAGAGGCTTTTCACTGCGTTAATCAATAAACTTCGCAAAATAAATAGGAATGATGATGTACAGAATGGTGTCGCGGATTAAATAGAACAAAAAGAAATAGATAAAAGCCTTAGGGCCTTTATTCCAAACCTTCTCTAGACCGAGAACTTGGACCTTTTTGGACATGGCAATCATAAAGCGAGTTTTGCCATAGTTCTTTATGAAAAATGAAATGGCACCGTCGACTTTTCGATCAAATCTCTTGAATGGCCCAATAATGAGCTTGTTCACAATTCGATTGTCTCGCAGTCGCGCTAAAAAACCTGACTCTTTTATTTTTATCATCAGCGCCAGCATAATATAAAAGCAGTAGAATTGCCTAGAGAAACCGAGGTTTTGCAAAGAAAATACAAACTCAACATGTTGATATTACAGGGTTTAGATTTCGAAATATTGGACTTTCTACAAAACTGTGACATAAAAGTGCTTGTTATTAGGTAACTTAAGTCACGGTTAAAGAGTTTGCACACATCAAAGAGACCATTGAAGAAGGTATGAATAACTTTTTCTGCATAAATATTCCCAAATCTTCACTTGAGACGAAGTCCTCAGGAACCGGTGTCGATGTTGAATCAATTAAGTCTCAGTCTTCAAAGTCTGGATATTTCTTTCTTGAAACCTGTCAAAGAATTCTCATCACTGGTCTTTCTGATGAGCCCTCTTCAAATGTTATTGAACAGTTCAACACTCTAGACTCAGTTGAGTTTTATCGTGATAGTGGTGCTTATCGCTATCTTCTTGAAACCATCTGTGGACTTAAGAGTCGCCTACTCGGTGAAACAGAAATTGTCAGTCAGTTTAAAGAAGGTTTTGAACAATATCTTCAAATAGAGAATCGTTCCACGATGCTCATCAAAATCTTTCATAAAATCTTTTCCGACTCTAAAAAGATTCGTCATGAATACTTAAGACAAATTGGGCTTCTCTCTTATTGTGGTCTAACTAAAGCCTTACTAAAAAATGCCAATCATGAAAATAATCAGATTGCTCTTCTTGGTTCTGGAAAGCTCGCCCAAGACTTTCTTAAAGTTCTAAGCAAAAACTACACAATTTCTCTTTATGCTCGAAACCCACAAAAGCTTGAAGATCTCGCGGGACTGTTCCCTAGCGTTCAGATCGTGCAAGCAGATTCTTTTGATGGAACCGTCATTAAAGAAAATACTGTTATCAATACAATTCCTTTTGGAGAAACTCTCTTTGACCAGAGCTTTCTTACAAACTCAGGACAATGTGATTGCCCTACAAAAACCTTTGTTGTCGATCTCAGTGCCCCAAGCTCAATATGCCAAACGGCCAAATCCACATTTACTAATGTGTACGACCTTAACGACCTCTTTAACCTCTCAAAACAACTTGAGAAAACCCAGCACCAAAAAATTCATAGCGCTTTAGAAATCATTTCAAAAATGGCATCGGAAAGACTCGTTTATTTTAAGGAGCAAAAGCCGAAACTTTTTCAAAACGTTCAAAGAGAGTTTGCCCTTGTCTAGACCATGGGTCCTCGGCACTAGAGGTTCACTTCTTGCAAAAACTCAATCGTTCCAAGTTGCCCTAGAACTTGAAAAGATTTCTGGTAAAAAAATTGAATTTGAATTTATCAAAACGAAGGGTGATCAAATCGTCGATAAACCTCTGTGGCAAATCGATGGGAAAGACTTCTTCACCCGTGAACTGGATGAAGCCCTTTTAAATGGCAAGGTGGACTTTGTGGTTCACTCTTATAAAGACTTAGGCTCAGATCGCCCTGAAGGAATTCAGCTTGGCGCTATTACACAAAGATTTTTCCCTGAAGATATTCTTCTCATTAGAAAAGAAGTTCTTAGTGAAAAACCTAAAAAGCTCACTATTGGAACCAGCTCACCACGAAGACAGGTGAATATTAAATCAAGCTTAAAAGACTTTATTCCCTGGGATGTTGAAGAGGTTGAACTTTCAAATCTTCGAGGAAATGTGAACACTCGGATTCAAAAGCTCCATGACGTTAATGAATGGGGCTATGATGCGATTGTCTTAGCACTCGCCGGTCTTGAAAGACTTGCTTTACTAGATGACAACCAAGAAGTTCTCAAAGAATTATTTCATGATCTTGATTTTATGATCATGCCTATTGATGAATTTCCGACTGCTGCTGCTCAAGGGGCTTTAGCAATTGAGATAGGTCCAGAAACACCAAAAGACTTAATTGAAACGATAAAAAAACTGAATCATTCAGAAACTCAAAGCTGTGTTGATTACGAGAAAAAGAAATTTGCTTCTTTTGGTGGTGGTTGTCACCTCGCGGTAGGAATGACGAGACAAATCGTTAATCAAAACTCTATTGAAGTTGTGAAGGGTGAGCATAAAGAAGAGTCAATTTTTGAAACTTCGGTTAATCAAAGTGCCCAAAAACAAAACGACTTTCCATCAGTGTTTTTAGGTTTTACCGACCTTGATCTTAAGACCAATGAAAAAGAAATCATCCTTGATGAACTTGTTTCAAAAAAGCCACTGACTTTTGATCTTAAGGCCTCTGACTGCCTTGTGGTCACATCAAAGCATTGCTTTCACCTTGAAAAACAATTTAACAGTAAGTCTACTTGGGTTTCAGGAAATAAATCTTGGAAAAGGCTCTCTCATTTAGGACATTGGGTTAATGGCCAGTCTCCCCTTCTTACCGGGCGAAAAGGTCTTTGGAATTACTTTCATTCAAAGGCAATTCAACTTCTTATTGGAGCTGAAAATCAAATCATCCCTTCAGTTTTGACCGCAAAGGGAGTGGAAAATAACACTGAACACAAAGAGGAACTCATTTCTTGTTATGAAAGAGTCGTTTCTGAAGATATTTCCGCTGAATTTAGGGCCAAAATTCTTAAAACTGAAGCCTTTTTCTGGACGAGTTACGCACAATTTCAACTCTATGTTAAAAAATTTCCTGAAATTCGAGAAAAATCTCACTTTGCAGCTCCTGGTCGAACCCTTGAACAATTAGAATCTCAAAATATTTCAGTAAAACCCATTCTAAATTGGGAATCCCTATTATAATCTAAAGCCCTAGAAATCTTACAAACCTCATTATGCGAGTTGAATTATGAATCAAGCTGATATCCATAGCGAACTGTTCTCAGAATCTTTAAATGTTGTTCCTGGAGGAGTTCACTCCCCGGTTCGAAGTTTTAAAGGTCTTGATATGCCACCAAGGTTTTTTAAAAAAGCAGATGGAGCTTTTATTGAAGATGTTCAAGGTAAGGATTATATCGACTTTTGCATGAGCTTTGGTCCACTCATTTTAGGTCATAAAAATAAGGCCGTTAAAGAAGCTGCGACTCAGGCCTTAGAAAATGGTTGGAGCTATGGGGCCTGTGAACCTTATAGTTTAGAGCTTGCCAAAGAAATTCTTAAAAAGATTTCCTTTGTTGAAAAGATTCGCTTTTTAAACTCTGGAACAGAAGCCGTTATGACGGCCATAAGACTAGCGAGAGGTCATACTAAGAGAAATAAAATCTTAAAGTTTAACGGATGTTATCACGGTCACGTAGATTCTATGCTGATTAAGGCCGGTAGTGGTCTTGCGGGTGCAACGACTTCTTCTTCAGCGGGAATCCCTGAAGGTGTTTGTGAAGATACTCTAATTGCTGAACTTGATGATATCGAAGCAGTAAAAAAGATTTTTAGTGATCATCAAAATCAAATCGCCGCTGTGTTGATAGAACCCCTTCCGGCCAACAACGGGCTTATGCCTCAATCTCAAGAGTTTCTTGAATTTTTAAGAGAGATTACAAAAGAGAATCAAACACTTCTTGTTTTTGATGAAGTGATCTCTGGTTTTAGAGTTTCAGTTGGGGGGATGGCCCAAGTGACAGGCATCACTCCTGATATTGTAACTTACGGAAAAATTATTGGAGGAGGCTTCCCAGTAGGAGCTCTCGCAGCAAAAGCTGAAATTATGGATACCCTTGCTCCTGTAGGTGATGTCTATCAAGCGGGCACCTTAAGCGCAAACCCACTTGCGATGGTAGCAGGTCTTGCGAACTTAAAAGCTTTAACAGAAGACACTTACACAAAAATAGAAAACTCAACAAAAGAAATTATTCAGATTCTTGAAACTTGGTTTCAAGAGTATGAGAATGGAAAATTTTCTCATCTTAAAGTTACTCAAACAAGTTCTCTTTTTTGGATTTCATCAAGAACCAATCTCAAAAAAGCAATCGACATTCCGAGCGACCAAGGCGAAAACTTTAAGCCTCTTTTTGAGACACTCCTTGAAAAGGGAATTTATCTTGCCCCTAATGCCTACGAAGTTGGCTTCGTCTCTCTTGCTCACAATGATGAAGTGATTCAAGAGTTTAAAAGAAGGCTTTACTCATAAAATTATGATATCGAAACCAAAACAAATCTTTTCAAATTTTCGGATTGTCTTTTGGCTAAGTATCTCTATGCTCACCTTGATTCTTGCCATGGGAGTGTGGTGGCTCTATCTCGTGAATCATATGAGTGAACAGCTGCGCTCTGTTGGCGGTGATGTCCCTAATGTTGTCAAAATTGTTCTTTGGGAAGGAACAACTTTTTTGATTCTCATCGTGTTTCTCACTATGACTCTCACCTATTATTACCTGAGAAGTATTCAAAGAACGAAAGCCGTTCAGGCCTTCTTCGCTTCTTTAACTCATGAACTCAAAACTCCCCTTGCCTCACTCAAGCTTCAGGCCGAAGTTTTAAAGGAAAAGTGCAGTGGTTTTAATGACCAATCCATTGATGTCCTTTTTGAAAGGATGACGGAAGAGGCCAATAACCTTGAAACTCAGATGGATAAAATCCTTCATCTCTCTATGGTTGAACGAAAGGCCAAACTCACTCCAACCAATGTCAATCTCGATCAAAAATTAAGCTCTCTTCTTGAGAAATATAAATCAACTCTTCAGGTCAATGTCTCTAATGAACTTAAAGATTCTTCTATTCTTTGTGATGCTATTGCTTTAGAGCTCATTCTTAAAAACCTTTTTGAAAATACCAAAAGGCATTCAAAGGAAAAAAGAGCTGATATTTCAATAACTGAAAAAGGACCTGAAGTTCTTTTGACCTATAAAGATCTTTCTCCCTTTAAAGGCAATACTGAAAAGATGGGAGAACTTTTTCAAAAATCAAAAGACTCAAAAGGTTCCGGTATCGGTCTTTATCTTATTAAGAAGCTCATGCTTGCCATGAATGGTCGCTGTGAATGGGACCTTCAAGGACCTTTTCAAACAAAGCTTTTCTTTCAAAAAGTGAAAGGAGATCTTTCGTGAGTTTAAACTCTAAAAATATTCTTCTGGTGGAAGACGAGCCAAATCTAGGAAAAACTCTTTCTGAATATTTAGGATCTATTGGTCATCACTGTCATTGGGCGCAAAATGTCAAAGAGGCAAAAGACCTCTACTCTTCTCACTCTCCTGATGTCATTCTTATGGATATCGGCCTTCCTGATGGCAATGGACTAGAGCTTGCCAGAGAGATTAGAGAAAACGATAAGTCCATAGGTCTTCTTTTTCTCTCAGCTTTAAATGATCCTGAAACGAGACTGGAAGGACTTGAGCTTGGAGGAGATGATTACATCACAAAACCCTTTGCTCTTAGAGAACTTGTTCTTAGACTGGAAAAAGTTTTTGAGACCCAAAAGTCTCATTCTTCTCTTGCTCCAGAGATCACTCATGGAAAACTTAAGATTTGGTTTAAAAAGTTTGAAGTGAGGGATGCCAACGGTTTTATTCTCAAGCTTTCTCAAAAAGAATGTGAAATTCTCCAACTCCTTTATGAGAAAATTGGAGAAGCTGTTTCACGAGAAGAAATTATTGAAAAGATTTGGGGTGATGATAAATATCCTTCAAACAGAACAGTGGATAATTATATTGTTAAATTAAGAAAATGGGCAGAAACCGATGATTCGAAAGCATTAGAAATCATGAGCATTCGATCTGTGGGTTATAAACTTGTTATTACAAAATAAAGGATAAAGAATGGGACTATTTGATCAAACTGAAAAACTACCAATTTGGTTTATGAGACAAGCGGGAAGATACCATAGTCATTATCAAAATATTCGAAAGAATTCGAATTTTATGACCATGTGTAAAAGCCCAGATCTTGCAACTGAAATCACCATGGGTCCTATTGATGACTTTGATTTCGATGCTGCGATTCTTTTTAGTGATCTTCTGTTTCCACTGGAAGCTTTAGATATGGGTCTCACCTATGTGAATGGTCCACCAGAGCTCGCTTATCGCATCGAAACTCTTGAAGATATAAATAAGCTTAAGCCAGTTGAAAACCCAACAGAGTTCTTTGACTTTCAAAGACTTGCTCTTGAAAAGCTTAAAACGACTCTTCCTCAAACAAAATCACTTCTTGGTTTTGTTGGTGCTCCATTCACTCTTTACACTTATGCAGTTGAAGGAGCTCACAAAGGAAATCTTATTTCCTCTAAAAAAGGTTTAAGAGATGGAAGGTTCGAAAGGTTTTACGAACTTCTTACACCTCTTGTTCTTGAAGAGATGAGAGTTCAGGCAAAGGCCAACCCAACAGCAATCTGCTTATTTGATACAGCAGCCGGAGAACTAGACTATTTTGATTATTTTGAATACGCCTTCAATCCAATGAATCAAATCATAAAAAGTTTTAAAGCAGAGTATCCCGATACAAAAATTATCTATTACTCACGAGGAACGAATCTTAATCAACTCAAAAAAATTGATTTCACTCATATCGATGTTTTAGGAGTTGATTGGAGACAACCTCTCACAGAGTTTTTTAAAGAAATTCCAACTCATGTAAAAATTCAAGGAAACCTTGACCCTGCACTTCTTCATCTAGACTGGTCTTCTCTTGAGAAGAAACTCAAACAACTTTTTTCTCAATTTAATGGAGAACTTCCTAAAGACCGTTGGGTCTTTGGCCTTGGTCATGGAGTCCTGCCAAAAACTCCTGAAGAAAATGTTCGAAATGTTGTTAAATTTGTAAGAGAGCAATAAAAAAAGCCGACCATTGGTCGGCTTAACTTTCTAGGAACCCAGCAATAATAATAATAAAGCTGATTGATCCTAATAGTGCTTGATTATCCAATATTAAATTTGAGTCCCTTTTCACCTTCGATGAAATCAATTTGAATCTTTTCTTCAAATTTTAAGAATGTGAAATCTGGATTAAGAGAGTTCCTACGATCTTCATCGCTCCAATGAACTTGAGATTTTGCCTTTTTCTTTACAGGCTTTGCCCCAACATTGACGTCATCATTCGCCACACTTCGTGATGGAATCACAAGTGTATCTCCTGCAAGAATAAAGTCGGGACTTTTAATCTGAGGATTAAGGGCCATGAGTTCTTTCATCGGTCCCTGATTAAGATTCCAAAGTTTTTTTCCACCTAAAAACTTAAGAGCGATTTCAGATAGAGTCTCACCTTCTTGAACCATATAAGTTTTCTTATTCGCAAGCTTTGAAACTTTGTCCTTCCAATCTGTTGAAGTATTAGGAACACGATAATCTTTTTTTGAATCATCTGTATCGACTTTCGTTACTTTTAAAGGTGTTACAGCAACTCCTGGAGCCTTCGCAACAACTCGAGGCTTAACCTGAACAGTCCCAGTATTTTTCATCCCCGCAAGATAGCTTTCAACATAATCATTATCTGGAAGATTAATTTTCCAACCAATTCGAATATAATCAACGTCATCAAACTTCTCAGCATTAAGTTCTTTAATAAGCTCTAAACTTTGCCTCCACGTCAATGATGGATATTCTTTTGCAAAGTCCATAGCAATTTGTGAGAGCGAGTCCCCTCTTTGAACTTCATAAACACTTTCAGCTCCAAACAGCTGAGGTGCCATAATGATCGAACCAACAACGAGAGTGGTTTTTGAGATCAAATTTGCCGACATGAATGCTCCTTCATTGGCCTTAAGGTTATACAATTGAGGCCAAAATTAATCGTTAATAACTCAAGATATCTTTCGTATCGGAACTCCAACCCGGGACTCACCTCCTAATTTATATATTTTTCTAAAAGGAACATTTTGCCGCTCCCCAAAAAGCCCAAAAAGTGCCAGGTACTTTTTAGGGAATGTCAGAAAATTTGGAGTGAACCTTTTAGAAACATCCTAAAATTCCATAAAAACCGAGTATTGGAGTTATTTTTGAAAAAGAGCCGCTTAAACTTCTCTCTGAATGGGCATTTTCCAGACTTTTCTTACAATTCCTAAAAAGTACCTGGCACTTTTTTGCAGACTTTTCTTACAATTCCTAAAAAGTACCTGGCACTTTTTTGTGGCACTTTTTTGCACTTTTTACTTTTTAGGGGCTTAGGCGTCGAAGCTTCCCATTGCGGACATTCCGGAGTCGACGTAGATGATTTGTCCGGTAACTCCGTTTGAGAGATCACTTGCAAGGTAGACTGCGGATCCACCAACGTCTGTTGGGGTGACGTTTTTTCTAAGAGGTGATTTTCCTTCGACGGCTTCGAAGATTTTTCGAAGTCCTGGAACACCACTTGCCGCAAGCGTACGGATAGGGCCCGCTGAAATGCAGTTCACCCTGATTCCTTTTTCACCAAGATCGTGAGCAAGGTATCTTGATGATGCTTCAAGAGCTGCTTTTGCGACACCCATGACATTGTAGCCGGGGATCACATGAGTTGAGCCTTGATAAGTCATAGCAAGGACTGAGCCGTTATCGTTCATAAGGTCTTTTAAGTGATGGCATAATCCAATTAATGAAAATGCTGAAATATCACAGGCCATTTGAAAACCAGCTCTTGATGTATCGGAAAAGTTTGCTTTTAAATCGTTTCGATCAGCGAAGGCCAAAGAGTGAACGAGGATATCAAACTTCCCCCACTCTTTTTCAACAACTTCTTTAAGGCTTGTGTAATGATCTTCATTTGTCACATCCATCTCTGTTAAAAAGTCGGCACCGATTTCTTCAGAAAGAGGTTCCACTCGTTTTTTAAGGGCATCGTTAAGATATGTAAGCCCTACACTAGCACCGTGCTTTTTAAACTCTTGGCAAATTCCCCAGGCAATAGATTTTTCGTTAGCAATACCGAGAATTAAGGCCTTTTTCCCTTGAAGAATAGACACGATTTGACTCCTTAATGTGAGATTTAATATGGCGGAAGTATACCTAGTGAGAGGCGGTTAATCAATTTTCTGAAGAATCTGAAAAGCCTGAATTAGCAGGAGCGTTATACTGGTAACCAACTCCTCGAATGCTTTGAAAGTATTCCTTTTGGCCTTCTTCGTCGCGACCAAAGTATTTTCGAAGCCGGACAATAAAATTATCAACTGTACGGCTCATCACATTCTCCATTCCCCAACCCTTTTTAAGAAGTTCATCACGAGAAAGGGGAGCTCCAGGGTTATCAAAAAAGAGCTTAAGAACTCTCACCTCTTGTAAGGTTAGTTTTAGCTCACCATTAGCGGTCTCGGCGACACCTCCGATGAGATCAACTTTGTTTGGCCCAAAGACATAGGTTGAACTTTTTTTGTTCTGATCTTCATTGAGCCAATCATTTCTTTGCAACAATCTCTTGACTCGCAAAAGAAGTTCATCAAGATCAAAAGGCTTGGTTTGGTAATCATCGACCCCAAGCTCTAGACATTTCACTTTCTCAACACTTTGATCCTTTGCTGAAAGAACGAGAATGGGAAGTCTGTCATCTATCGAGCGAATTTTTCGGATAATTTTTTCACCGGGGATAATCGGTAACATAAGATCGAGCAAAACGAGGTCCCAAGACTGTTCTTTTAAAAGAGTGAGGGCCTTTTCCCCATCGCTTGCAATCTCGGCTTCATGGCCTTGAAGATTGAGGTTTAACTTCAACCCCTCAGCAATATGTTTTTCATCTTCAACAATCAAGATTTTTGATTTTACTGAACTCATGTTTAATTAATCTCTTGTTTTAAAGGAAGGACAACTTCAAACTTTGTCACCATATTCCCTTTATCGTTTTCTTCCCGTAAATCAAAAAGGGAGATTTTGCCTTTATGATGTTTCACAATGATTGAAGCAAGGTAAAGACCAATTCCTGACCCTTTGACGGAGTATCCCACTTGAAAAAACTTTTTAAAAATTTTCTTATGATATTTTTTTGAAACCCCAATTCCATTATCTGAAACTGAAATAAAAAATTCTTTTTGACTTGCCCCATTTGGGCCAACACTAATTTGAATCTGAGGTTCATCAGAACGATTGTGTTCAATACCATTTACGATCAGGTTGACTACAAGCATGCGAAAAAGCTCAATATCCACTTCCGCTTGAAGTGGGCCTTGCTGCTTATCGTATAAAAGAGAAATTTTGGCTTTATCAAAGCGATGCTCAATCTCACTGACAAATCCTGAAATAAACTCCGTGACGTTAATCATTTCAAAATTGGCCTTGTACTTTCGTTCCTCTAACCTTCCTAAACTTAAAATCTGCTGAACATTGGTGGAAAGCCTCTTTGTGTCTTCAATCATATAATCAAGATATTGAGTCTGTTGTTCAGCAGGAAGCTGATGCTTTTTAAATGTATCAAGATAAAGCTTTAAACTCGCAATGGGTGTTTTCAATTCATGGGTGAAACCATTAATGAAGTTTTGCTGGAGTCGATAGAGTTCATTTGATCTTTGATAGGTGACAAATATCAGTAAAAGGCCCATGAGTATTACGGCCACGAGTAGAGAAAGAATAAGAATTGTCACCCAGGTCTGGGGTTGAGCAAATTTAGTGGGATCAAAGTTATGAGTTACCAAAAACTTTTGAAATGCTTCATTGACTTGTAAATATGAGCGAATGTAAACAAAAAGGGAAAGCCCCAGAGCAAGAAAAGAGATGACAAATATAGACGCTGGGCGAAAAAACCACTTTGGCATAAACTCTCTTATCATGAAGGAAAGAAAATGGCACAAGATTTAGTACAGAAGCTTAAAAACTCGATTGATCAAACTCTGTTAAAACCAAACCATACCTTCAATGATTATAAGAACTTCCTTGAAGAATCTGCTTCCTATGAGTTTGCAGCGATTTGTATTCCCTCAAGCTATATTTCTCTTACTAAAGAAACCCTAGGTACTGACTCCCTCACTCAAATTGCAACGGTTGCTGGTTTTCCTCTAGGTTATTCCACATTAGAATCAAAAGTTTTTGAAACTCAAAATGCCATTACTCTTGGAGCTGATGAAGTTGATTATGTTATTGATATCTCTAAGGCCCGTTCTCATGACTGGAAATCATTAGAAGAAGAAATGCTTGCCATCAAAAACGCTGCCTCTGGCAAAGCTTCAATTAAGGCCATTATTGAAACGGCTTACCTCGAGCAAGATGAAAAAAAGAAGCTCTGTGAACTTGTCCTTGAAACCGGTATTGATTACATAAAAACCAGTACAGGATTTGCAAGTTTCGGTGCAGAACTCGAAGATATCAAACTCTTTTATTCTATTCTAAAAGGCGAAAGAAAAATTAAGGCCTCAGGTGGAATAAAAAACCTAGAACAAGCTTTGAAGTTTATTGAGGTTGGAGCTGATCGGCTTGGGACAAGTAGTGGTATTTCCATTATTAAAGAAGCCAAGAACGCTTAAATCATTAAACAGGAACATTTCAAAAGTGTATCGATATGGTGAGATCAAAATATCCTTTTCCTGATGAAGAGTTAGTGTCAAATGTTTGAAGCAAGCTAAAAATGAATATCCGCATCCAAGTGCTGCTGAAATTGCAAAAGATTGTCGTTACTAGGCAAAGTCTAACTAAAAAAGTTTTCGTCAATATTACCGAGATCAATCAGTTCACGAAAGCATTTTGGTGCAAAACCACTGAATTCGATTTCATTACTCTCTGGATTAAGTTCGAGAATGGTCTGAGAGGTAATTGTATCCCCTTCCATTCCCGTGATCTCCAGGACTTTTTCAAGTTGTCTTCTTCCTTGGCGATCAAAACCAATCTGAACAATAAAGTCTACCGCCATAGAAATTTGTCTTCGAACGGCCATCATAGGGATATCCGTTGTCCCCATAAGATAGAGAGTTTCCATTCTGATAAGACATTCTCCAGGTGAATTGGCATGAATTGTCGAAAGACATCCCTCATGACCAGTGTTCATGGCCTGAAGGAGATCAAACATCTCTGAGCCTCTCACCTCACCTAGAACAATTCGATCGGGCCTCATTCTTAAGGAATTTTTCACAAGATCCCTCATGGTGAGACCCTGAGTTGAAGCTGATGACTTTCTTGATTCAAGAGAAACCGTATTAGGGAGTCTTATATCAAGTTCTTTTGTATCTTCAATCACCACAACTCTTTGGGTGGGATCAACTTCGTGGGCCATAAGATTAAGAAGTGTAGTCTTCCCTGCTCCTGTTCCGCCAGAGATAATAATATTTTTTCTCGCCATCACTAGAGATCTTAAGAGCTCGACCCATTTTGGTGTGAGTTTAAAAATTCTTTCATCGTGTTCAAACTTTTTAATGAATCTTAGGTACTTTCGAATAGTAATTGCAGGAGACTTTTTCGCGTAGGGAGTATGAATGACATTAATCCTACTTCCATCTGGAAGATTCCCATCAAGAATAGGATTTCTCTCATCACAGGGCTTTTGATTAATAGTGGCAACATCTTTTACGAATTGAAGAATGTCGTCTTCTTTTAATGAAAACTGAAGTTGAATAAACCTTCCTTCTCTTTCAACAAAAACATGTTCAGAGTCATTAATGGCGACTTCAGTGATACCTTTTTTCTTTGAAAGTTCTTGCAAAAGACTCCAGACGGAATTCTCTTCAGGGTTCATTACTTCACTTCCTCTTTTAAAAATAAGGCCGCATCTTTAATTGAGGCACAGTACTTTAGCATGGCATCTAAAAACTCTTGCTTGTGGTTGTGTGAGAGCTGGTCAAAATAAAAATCGTAATCGGTGTTAGATTCAAATTTTTCAACAAACTTCTTTGTTCCTAGAAGTTTTTTAAAAAGACAAAGTGAAAGAATCAAAAAGTCGAGACGAAGTTCTCGAATTTTTGTCATTTTTACTAATCGAAAAATATCTTCATCTTCAATGAGAGCATTCAAAAGCCCCTCTTCTTCAGGATATTCCCAACCATGAAGTTTAAGATAAAGGCCTAGAAGAATCACTCTCGAATGTCCTTCAACGGAGAATCTTTGGTACTTTCGATCGAGTTCTAAAATATCTTCAATATCTCCATGTTCAAGAACCTCTGGATAATGACCATGTTTTTTATAGAAAACAAAAAGAGCGAGCATTTTATTTCGAAATGTTTCCCAACCTAGAGAGTTCACCATTTTTCTTGGGTCTAACTTTTCATCGTATTCTCTAAAGTTCTTATGAAAAAGCCCTCGAAAGGAAAGATCAGTCCGCATTGCCGTGAAAAGGTCTTTGTAAGCATCACTTCCAGGCTGCATATTAACCTTTAAAAACCTTGTAAAGTAATCTGGTAAAGCAACAAATTGATAAATAAGAAACCTCGAAGTTTAAAAGCTGTAGTAAACATCTTATAATTGAAGCTTAAGAGCATCAAGTCTCACATTATAGCTCGTTGCAAAATAAAGGATAGTCTATGCGGATTCCCATCTACCAAGAAATTAGCTTCGAAAATTATGAAGCTTCTGAGCTAATCAAAGCGCTTGGTGAGCTTGAACTTGGAAAGCTCCCTTATTATTCGATCCTTCATCACCTCGATTACGAAAAGACTAAAGAGGCAATTGATAATTTTAATCAGGCCTTTATTACCCTTGGGATTCACCCTCTTTTTCCTTACCCTTTTTACCTTATTACTGAAAAAGTGAAGTCCCATGACCAGATTTCGATTTTCGAAAGTATTGATGCTCTCCCCCAGCACTTTTTTAGAAAGGTCAAAAGACTTAAAACCAAAGAACAGGCCGTTCTTCAGCGAGTGAATTTGAAAGCGGCCAAAATCAAAAACATTGAAATTTATGCAAAATCAGAGGAACTCAAAGACAGGCTTCACCCTCAAAGAGAGCTCTACAATGTTTGTGAAGAACTTCAATTCTACGATTACCTTTTAAAGACGATAAAAGATTAAGCTTATGAGTAAGAAAAAAGTTGATACCTCAAAATTTAACAAAGAAACCCGAAAGAAACTCCATGGCTTTGAAGATGTTGTGGAACTTCTCCTTGAAGAAAATGAAATTGGCGCCAAGGGCGATAAGATCAGTAAAGAAAAAGTCGCCGATACTTTTGAGCTCTATGAGTTTCTCCAAGCGGAAGAAAGACGTCTTGATTTTATTACAGAGCTCTTAAGTCGAAAACTTAATAACCTTAAAAAGCATTCCCAAACCGAGTTATTGATTAAAACTCAAAGGGGAAAGCTTGAGACGCAACGACAGAAGCTTATTGATTCATGCCAAGGAAAAAAATCAAAATTCCAGATCAGTATGCAAAAGATGTATCAGCGGTTATTCTAGTTCCATCTCTTTTCGACCAGGATTAATCAATGAAGCTTCTTGCGATCTTTTTCGTCTTTTTTATCTCAAATAATCTCAACGCTAGTGAAAAGTTAATCTCTCTTAGCTTCGATGATGCTCCGAGATCCGATAGCTGGCGCTTTAAAGGAGAAAAACGAGCAGAGATCCTAATAGAAGCACTTAAAAAGGCGAATGTTTCCCAAACAATCTTCTATGCCAATCCAGGAAAAATAACAACCCCTGAAGGTCTTGAAAGGCTAAAAAAATATCAAAGAGCAGGTCATCTTATTGGTAACCATACTTTCACCCATCCTTGGGCCAAAAAAGTTACCGTCAAGGAGTATATCGAGGATTTTGAAAAAGCCCATGAGCATCTTCAAAAGCACAACCTTCTTTCAAAATATTTTCGTTATCCTTTTCTCGACAGAGGAAAAACTTGGCGGGAGATAAAAGAAGTTCACAAACACATCATGAGTCGCGGCTACATTGATGGCTATGTCACAGTTGATAATTGGGACTGGCATATGGATTCACTCCTTCAAAAAGCTTTGTCGCAAAAAAAAGCAATTGATTACAAGCAGCTTGGAAATTTCTATGTTGATACCATCATGGAAAGTGTGAACTTCTATTACGACCTGACTCTTAAAACCTTAAAGAAATCCGCCCCACAAATACTTCTTCTCCATGAAAATGATTTGGCGGCACTTTATATCCCTAAACTTGTTGAAAGGTTAAGAAGTGAGGGCTGGAAAATTATTTCTCCAACAGAATCATATACAGTACAGGAACTTACTCCACTTCCCAAAACAACTGTGCATGGTCAAGGCCGAATTGTCGCCCTCGCCGCTTCTCGTGGAGAATCAGGAAAATTAAACTCTGGTTTTGAAGATTATGAAATTCTTAATCGGCGGTTTAAATCTTACAAAGTCATCAAATAAATAAGGACTTTAAAAATACTTCCCTATCTCAGCTTCCTTAATAATTCGCTCTGTTCTTTTTATCCGCTTTGAAAGATTTTTTTTCAAAAACTCATGAAGCATAGGGTTGTCTCTTTTCTCATAAAGCCAACCAGTCATTGCAAGCTCTCTTGCGGCAACGAGATAAGGAAGGATCTTAATGTCTTCTTCTGTAAGAGTTTTGTGTTCTTGATAGCCGTTCAGGAGGGCCTCTTTGGAAAGAGATGACTCTTGCTTTTTAGTCTTTAAAAAATAATTACTGGAAAGATTCACAGCAAGATCATAAAGCTCAAGTCCATAACCACAATCATCGAAATCAATGGGCCTCACGCTACCTTTGTTCCAAATCATATTCCCAAAATGAAGATCAGCATGAATGAGAGAGAGCTTGTCGGGGTTTCTTTTTTCGTAACGACTTATTTTTTTATAAAGAAGTTTTCTCTGGGCCTCTAATTTTTTGATTTGTTTTGGAAAGTCCTTTGCCATGGCAGGAATTCCTCCAAGGGTTGCTTCTTTTCCAACTAAACCTTTAGTGTCCCAGTAATTTCGATACTTCGATTTGATGGTGTTGGCCTGCAACTGTCCGATCAACTTACCGACTTCAAAAAATGTTTGAGGAGTTTTTCGAGTTTTAATATGCCCTTCTTGCCACTCAAGAAGATCGCAATAACGAGGTATCCCTACTTTTTCATTCTGTACAAGTACAAGAAAGCTTCCCTCATTTGAGGCAATTGGTCTTTGAACAGGAATATCAGTCGTCCGAGATAGAAAATCGAGCCATTTTAACTCTTCTAAAAATGCTTTTTTGGTTCGATGACTAAGGCAATGAATTCGAAAAAGATAATTCTTTTTTCTTGTGAGGACCTTGAAGGTTGTATTTTCACCGTGGTTGATGAATCTTAATTCATGTTTTCCAATAGGAAATTGCTTTAACGCCTGTTCAGCAAGAGATCTAAGCCTTCGAACTTGAGATAAATAAGTCGCGTTCTCAAAGCATGTCTTCATATTTAAAACTTTTGACTGATTAATGGAGTCTTTTTCCCATCAAATAAGATCCAAAGCTGATGAATGGCCCTTGTAATCGCTAAATGTAACCGTTTTCGAGCTCGGTTTTCTAATGGATAATTTTGATCGTTGGCATCAGGGATGATGACATAATCAAACTCAAGACCACGGATGTTCTCAACCGTGGTAATATCAAGCCCTGGTTTAAGCTTAAAATCGGCATCATCTACAAGCCTTACGTTTCCAAGTTCAGAGAGAATTTCAAAGTACTCAGCCGCCGTTTTAGCTTTAGAACAAATAATGGCGATACTTGCTTTAGGCTCTCGAGTCATCAGCTCTCGAAGCGACTTTAAAAGCTCATAGGCCCCGTGGGCATTGTGTTGGATCTGAGTTTCAAAAATAGGGCCTCCAACTTTGTGAGTTTCAGGAGCTTGAGATGGAGCGATTGGACCAAGTACATGGTGAGCAAGCTCTGTGATATTTTTAGGGCTCCTATAACTGACATTAAGCTCATTATGATTCGCATTGGGAAAGCCAAGCTCATTCATCACTTCCTTCCAGCCATAGAAACTTAAATGCTCATCAATTTGTTGAGCAGCATCTCCTGCAACTGTAAGACTTGCTTTCGGATGAAGAAATTCAGAAATAATTTCAAGTTCAAAGGGATGAACTTCTTGGGCCTCATCAAGAATCAAATGCCTTAACCTTGAAAGGTTAGGATGAAGATTATGAAGACTTCCCCACTTCATTTTAGCGATTAATAAAAGAATAATAAAATCTTCTTGATCGAGAGAGTCCCTATTTTCTTCTTCATCTGAGGCCCCCTGATGATCGAGATACTCTCGATCAAGATCAAAGCCGCCAGACTTTTTCGTTTGATAAATTTTGAGTTCATCAGTGACTTTTTTATGAATTTTATCGTCCGAATTCTCTCGAATGACATTGAGAAAGTCTTCTCCGGTAAAAAGATTGAAAAGGTCTTCTCGAAGATTGGAAAAATTATCAATTAACTCATTAAGTTTAATTCTTTCGATTTGAGAACACTCTGTCTTGACAAGACCTGTTAATCTCTGAAGAAAGGACTGAGATGAAGGTTCTTTAAACTCCATTAGCTTTCTTTCGGAGAACTGCCCCAAGGCCTTTTGGACTCTCATCTCTTGTTCAACAATGAGTTTTACAATGGCCTGTTTCACGCTGATATGGCGCTTAATCATTTGAACATAAACTGGAGCCGAGTTATTAATCTTTTTTGGAAGTCCTTTAAAGACTCTCCTTGAGAGATGCTCTACCCAATCATTAAGAACCTGAACCTTTGCTCGTTTCACACCGGCTTTTTCAAGAAGATGCTTTGAAAGTTTCACCAATCCAAGATTTGGCACTAAAACAAGAGACTGGTTAGGATAAACAAGTCTCTTTTCGATGAGATTCACCATTCGATAAAGAGCAACAGTTGTTTTTCCACTCCCGGCACTTCCGATAATAAGAAGTGGATCTCTAGGGTTTTGATTGATAAGTTCATATTGCTTTTCATCGAGAAGAGACATGGTATCAGGCCCATTAAAGCCCGTTTTTCCAGTTCCAAACTCGCCATAAGAGCTTTTCTCTCCACCTTTTAATTCATAGGAAATATCAGAGATCTCTTGCCAAGAATTCTCATCCTCACGATAAAGATAGGATTTTCCGGCGCGATCGATTCGAAGAAGCTTTCCTTCTAAAATAGTCAGTACTGATTTTTCTAAAATTGTCCCCGTCACCTCACGGTCACCGACCTCGAACTCAAATTCATCACCGATATCATGTCCGTAAAAGACTTTGGCAAGACTTGCTTTTTTCCAATCAACTATTCTAACCGGTGAAGCAGGATCAGAGAATCCACATTGCCCAATAAAAAGATCTTTATCTTTACTCCCCTGGCGAATTTTAAGATGCCCAAAATAAGGAGACTCAACGTCAGGAAAGGCATTGCTGTCCATTAATTTATTGGCAAGAGAATGGAGAATATTAAGCTGGTCTAAAATTGAAGGAATATCTTCAGACTTTGCCTCTTTCACTTCATTGTTTAATTGCTCGATTGATGTTTCAAGTTCTCTCAGAGACTCTAAGTTTTTATTGGGAGTTGTGCGGATCACCTCTTTCATTTTCTCGAGAGTGTCCACTTGAAAACTAATGTAATCGTTATCTGAAAAGTTTGAGATA
>JBMYPC010000042.1:0-23548 GCA_049599895.1 Bacteriovoracaceae bacterium
TGAATAAAAAAGGTGTCTAAACGAATTCCTTTGATTTTTGTGTTCACGTCTTGATTTGAAAATGTTTCTGATTGTGGAGAATCTAATAAAGTTTTTGCTCCAAACTCAAGATGGGTTTGTTCAAAAATAAATCGTTTTGAGAGACCGATATTGAACGTTGAGTTATAAGACTCTTGGTACTTTGAATGATTTTGAGCGATTTCTAATGAGAAGTTCGTAGAGCTAATAAAGCCTAAAGCATTTGAGCCTATGAAAAATGTAAGGAGAACCTTATAAAATTTCATCTTTTATTCTTTCAAAATAATCCAAAGATGTTTGCCAAATATGCTTATTTTCTATCTGATTGAGAAGAGTCGGGAGTAATTGGGATGAAAAGTCATCACTACTTTCTTTTGGAAGAGCTGAAGGGAGATTGTCGATGGCCACAATATCAAGCCCTTTAATATTCGTTTCTCTATAGGGCCGATCCCAACTTGTGAGCTCATTATAAATCGGTATTGGATTCCAAGGGCTATTGGGATCACAGCTTACATCTGAGACAACCTTAAGCTTTGCATCGTCACCATAGTTCTCTTTTGAGATAAAAGGAGGGATTTTAGACTGTAAATAAACACAGTTAATAAAAAGCTCGTGTTCAAGAATTTCTGGAAATTGAGATTTTCCGGTTGTTTCCTTTCGATCCCATTTCGTAAGCTCAACACCGAAGGCTGAAAGAGCATCAACGGCCCCTTTCCCACATCGGCCTCTCGCTCCGATAATGAGCACTTTAATTTTTTCGATTTCATTAAATTCTTCGAAGAGTTCTTTTTTCATATCATCAATGCTATCAAAAGAATTAAGAGACCAATCGCGGTTTGAGTTCTTTTCAAGATAATGTTTGAGAGCAAGAGTTCCACCGACAAACCCTGCCCAATAACCAAAAGCTGCAACTCTTCTTTTATTTTCATCTTGAAGAAACTCTAAATCATAAAGGGTTCCTTCTCCTTTTTCATATTGTTTAAAAACTTTGGGAGCATCGGTTTGCCCTTTGAAAATATGAGCAAAGTACATGTGTTTCCCATGAATTTTTTCAAAAGACAGAGGAAGTTCTTTAAGTCCTAAAATTAAAAGATTTTGGTCTTGAACTTTTTCCCATGCATGTTCTGAGATGATCTTGCATCCGACATCTTCATAATCTTTGTCTGAATAAATGCGGTTTTTTGAACTTTCAACGTCAACAACAATACCTTTTTCAAGGAGCTTTTTAGCATCATTTGGGGTGAGGGGAGTTCTTCTTTCAGAAGCTTTATATTCACTTCTGAGAATAATTTTCTTATACATACTAGACCTTTACTAACTCTTTTGTGCTTCTGACAAAGATTCTTAGAATTGTTATTACCATAACAAATATTGCTGTTACCGTTAAGATATCTGTGGGTGGATAAGTCTTAGAGAGAAACCCTGCTATTAACGCCCCAAGCACGTTGGGAACCATAAAAGAAACTTCGATTGCCGAGTAAACCTGAGGTTGAAGCTTTGATTCGACAATTTCAGAAACCAATCCGAATTGCCCGCTGACTCGAATGAAAACCACAAGACCCCAACAGAGAAAGAGAAAGAGAGAAACAAACTCAGATGATTGAAATACCCAAACCAAAAAGATGAGGTTCTCTAAAAAAACTGATGTGAAAATAATCTTTCCAGCTTTAAAAAACTTTAAAAGATAAAGAAAGGCGGCTCCTCCAAGAAGTCCTCCGAGACCAAATAATGAAATTGAAAGTCCATAAACCTCGTTAGGCTTGTCAGAGATTGTTTCAAAATAAGGTAGAAGCATTGAGAGAAGAACACCAACAGTAAGGCCACAGAAGAGACCATTCAGATTCATCGCACGGATGGGGTAACTTTTAAAACTATAGTGCATTCCTCTTTTGAATGTTTCGAAAAATGAAGTTTGAGTTAAATCTTTTTTCTTTTCATAAAGAATCGATAAGAGAATGAAACTTCCTAAAAGATAAGAAATGATGTCGAAGACCACAATACTTTGAAAGCCAATTTTTGTGAACAGTAAGGTGGCAATTATGGGAGCAACAAGGTGAATAATGGCAAAAGACGTACTGTGAATCGCTTGAGCTTTTTTTGTCTCTTCAGGTTTTACGAGAAGATTGATGAAGCTCTTTTTGTTAGGGCTGAAGACTCCTGTAAAAAAGGCAATACTTGAATTGGCCAAAATCACGGTAAGAGGATCCTTAAAAAATAAAAGGGTAAGAGTTAATGGAATTCGAATTAGCTCACAGGTGATGAGGATTTTTTTGATGGCAAATTTCGAGCTAAGACTTCCACCTAAAAGACTTCCAATGAAAAATAAAAGAATAAATACACCACGAGAAAGACCCATATAAAAAGGATCTTGTCCTGAGATTTGATAGAGATGCAAGACAATCGCCGTCTCTGTAACAAAACCACCTAATTCAGAGCAGAGGCCTGCTATGAAAAGCTTTCTGAAGTTTTTGTTTTTTGTCAGCAATGCGGGGATCATTTCTCTCTCAATATTTTATTCAGCTAAGTCTGCATTCTACTTTTATAAGAGTGAGATTGTACTTAGAAAAAACCGATTTTCGTTGTTGAGTAATCTACTTTAGTTTGTTCAAAGGTAGTGTAAGACTTTGTTCGTCGAAGAGCCTCTAAGTCATTTATTTGTAAGGAGATATTAGAGAATTGTAAAGACAAGATCGATACTCTATTAAGAATCACGATTTCAAGAGGAAATTATGAAGAAGTATTTATTGTCTATGGTTTTAGTCGGTTTTGCCTTTACTGCAAACGCTGGAAATGGAGATGACGCCATTTTCCTTCATATGGGTAAAGACATTTTTAATTCACTTTCAAAAGATTTCAAAGAACGGTTCAAAGTTTATGAAAAAAACGAAGAGAAGGTTCTTCTTGAAACCGATAGGGATGCTCTTCCTTGGATCTCACAATTGATTCACAGAAGGTTTCAGCAATGTGGTGGTTTTCAAACCTATTTTGATAAGAAAGAAGCAGTTGAAGACTTTCATAAAAAAGTTGTTTTCCTAAAGGCGGCAAATGAAGTTGAGCTTTATGGACTTAATCAAGAAAAGAATGTTCTCCAGATGATGCCAGATGTGGTTTCTGAGAACATCAAAGAGACGATTGTTAAACTTTCTAGTTATCACAATCGTTATTATGATGCTCAAACCGGCGTGGATGCTGTGACCTGGATCAAAAACCATTGGGAAGACCTAATTCAATCAAGATCAGATGCGAAAGTTGAGTTTTTTAACCATTCTCGCTGGGCCCAACCATCAGTTATTCTCACGATTGAGGGGAGTTCTAAAAAAGATGAAATTGTTGTTGTGGGCGGGCACGCCGACTCAATTGCTGGATTTTGGGGAAGAAGTACGGCAAGAGCACCTGGAGCTGATGACAATGCTTCTGGAATTGCAACCATGACTGAGACCATTAGAGTTCTTGTGAAAAATAACTTTAAACCTGAACGAACTGTGAAGTTCATGGCCTATGCCGCTGAGGAAGTTGGGCTTCTTGGTTCAAAAGAAATTGCAAAGAGCTTTAAGAAGGCCGATAAGAATGTCATTGGTGCACTTCAACTTGATATGACAAACTTTAATGGATCAGAGCAAGAGATTGTGATGATGTCTGATTTTACCGATGCTGGGCAAAATCGTTTTATTGGCTCACTTCTTAGTAAATATCAAAAAAATGTTAGCTGGGGTTATGATAAATGTGGCTATGCTTGTTCTGATCACGCGTCATGGCATCAACAAGGCTATCCTGCCTCAATGCCATTTGAAGCGACAAAATCAAAGATGAACAAAAAGATTCATACTGCTGGGGACACCATCAGTGTTTCTGGAGACAATGCCATTCATGCAGCGAAATTCGCACGCCTGGCTGTCTCTTATGTCGCTGAACTTTCGAATTAATACTTTGCTGGATGAAACTCACCATGGTAAAAATGGTGGAGAGATAACTCCTTCATTTTACTATGGGTCGCAACGTTAGTGTTACAACGTATTCCACAATTAATTGATTTTGAAGCCTTGCGGTCAACGCTTGTGACCGAAAGAGAAACTCTTCTTAAAACCAATGCCTTTTCAGACGAGCGGCTTCTGAGAGAAACAGAAGACGCTGAACTTGTTCTTGATCATTTAAGTGAGATCCAAACAAAGCTTTTTAAGTTCTTTAAAGAATTTCCAAGTCTTATTAGAAATTTTCAAGAAACCTATATCTCGCTTCCTGAGTTTTTCTCAAGAGAGTACATCCTCGATATCTGTTTTATTGATGATTGCTTATTTCCTGAAAAAGATCTTTTTTATTTAGGCCCTGATGGCTCACTTGATCCTTTGGTATTTAAAATTCAACAAAAAGAATTTACCGATTGGATTGATGTGACGAAAACAGTGCATCTTGATACTCAAAAGTTCTTAAAAACAGAGTTTGATCCAAGGGTTCGTTTTGCTGACCTTGGTTGTCGGTGCCAACAATGCCAATCAGATTATCGCTCTCAACTTAGAGAGTCCCTATTTAATAGGGGAAGTGAGATTTTAGAGTCAGCACAAAAGATGATCAAAGACTCCGGTGACAAAGAAATACAATTCTACTTTCAAACATTTAAAAAAATGAAGACCGAAGTGGATCAACTTCTTATTAAAAGTCGTCATCAATTAAAACGAAGCACAATCAACAGACTTGAAGATCAGTTTAAGTCTCATATTAGACGAAATTTTGCTTATCCTTCAGAATTATCTCAAAAAGTTGTGACGAAGCTCAAACCGGTTCTTAAGCATAGCTTATATGATCAAGGCTATTCAGATGATATTATTAGTGAAGAAGAGTTTGTTAAGTTTTTCACTCAAATTCAAACTAATCTTTGGAGAGGGGAAAAGTATCTTATAAAAGAATTTAAAAAGTTCTTCCGCTCACTCCTTCTTCTGAAAAGAAAAGATGTTTCCTCAAAGATTCTGAATACCTATCTCGGTGAGTTTTGGACACATTCTCAAGCGAGAACTTTAAAACGAAAAATTGTTTATCATATGGGCCCGACGAACTCGGGGAAAACCTATCATGCAATTCAAGCCTTGAAAGCAGCAGAAAAAGGTTGTTACCTTGCTCCTCTAAGGCTTCTTGCAGCTGAACTTTACGATACTCTTAACCATGCTGGGGTGAAGACCACGCTTCTTACCGGTGAGGAGGTTATTGAAGAGTCTGAGGCCACTCACGTTTCTTCAACTATCGAGATGGCAAGATTTCAACAGGTGTTTGATTGTGCTGTGATTGATGAAATCCAAATGATTAAAGACCCGCAAAGAGGGTGGGCTTGGACAAGGGCCCTTGTGAATATCTTTTCACCTGTGATTCATGTTTGTGGAGATCATTCGGCTTATGATCTCGTGAAAAACATTGCCGATCTTTGTGGTGATGAAATTGAAGTCAAAAATTATGAAAGAATGACTGAGCTTAAAGTTGAAGAGAAAAGTATTTATCTTGATCAGCTACAAAAAGGCGATGCCCTGATCGTTTTTTCAAGAAGAAATGCGCTCCGTTATAAAAATGAGCTCGAAAAGCTTGATTTCAAAGTTTCGATTGTCTATGGACGACTTTCACCTGAAGTTCGTCGTGAACAAGCTCGAAAGTTTGATGAAGGAGAGACAGATATTATTGTCTCAACTGATGCGATTTCAATGGGAATGAATCTCCCTATCAGAAGAATTGTTTTTTCCACTCTTTCAAAATATATCAACAATAAAGAATACCGTATCTCTGCAAGTGAAATTAAGCAGATTGCAGGCCGAGCAGGTCGATACAAAAGATTTCCAACTGGTTATGTTACAACTCTAAAAAAAGTTGATCGAGGTCTTGATATTATTGAAGATGCTCTTCAAACGAATCTTGCTCAGTCTGAAAAATGTATGGTTGGTCCAGACCTTGATATTTTTAGCCAAGTCAATGGCGAATTAAAGAAGCACGAGTTACCTCATCTTAAATTCTCTGAATTTTTAAGACTCTTTTATACAATGAAATTCAAAAGGCCATTCTTCTGTGTCGAGCTTGCAGAGATGATTGAACTTTCAGAAATGGTTGAAGACAGTGATAAGACAAAGATTCTAACAGATGCTGAAGTTTTTGGATTTGCATGTGCTCCAGTGAATATGGGGCTGATCGATCATGTACAGTTTTATATGTCGATTGTTAATAACTATACAGCACAAAAGCCAATTCTCTACAGGCCAATTGAACATGATTCCTATGACATCGATTATCTTGAGACTTCAATTAAGTGTGTTGAACTCTATCAATGGCTTGCCAGGCATTTTAATAATAAGAATTTTGACTTTGATGCCACTGAAATTGCAGTTAATAAGTCCAGTGCGATTGATAAGCTGAATGATCTTCTTTCAGATAAATGGAGTTCATCAAATATTGTAAAGCAATTTTCCCCTTACCATTCAAGACGAAAAGGAAGTGGAAAGGGGAAAGGGCATTATAAAAAGGGAAAATCCTCAAAAGACTCTGGAGGGTTTCGAAAAAAGAAAACTAAGTTCAAAAGAAAATCTTCGTCAAAATTTAATAAATTTAAACGAAAGTAGATTTAGGTTATGAATAATATTTATGACTATGCACTTTCAATATTAAAGTCAGGATCTATTGAAGACAAGGTCACTCCTTACCAAGGAAAAATGGACTTTTGTTTATGGAAGGGAATCGATTGGAAAGATCATTACCCTGAAAGAGAAAGAAAGATCGCTTTCTCATCAATTCAAGAAAAGTTTCCCAAGGTTTCAAAGTTTCACGATCAATCAATTAGAGCAAAAGCACTTCATTTCTTTGCCAATCATGAACTGCTTGCCATAGAGATTATGGCCTTGATGATAGTGAAGTTTCCAACACTTACTCAAGATGATCATCGAGTGAAATTAGGTCTTCTTAAGACTTTAAAAGATGAGCAGATTCATTTTAATCTTTACCTTAAAAGAATGAGGCAGCTAGGGATTGATTTTGGTGATTATCATCTCAATGATTTCTTTTGGCGCTATACAGACAAGTTAAAGAGTCTTGATCAGTATTATTGTTTTATGCCTTTGACATTCGAAGCGGCAAATCTCGATTTCAGCTTGTTTTATCAAAAGGTTTTTCAAGATGTGGAGGATCATCAATCAGTTAAAATTTTAAAGAAAGTTTATGATGATGAAATCTCCCATGTTCGTTTTGGTGTGCAAATGATTAAGGGGCAACAAAAGGGGCTCGATCTTTATAAGTTTTATCTTGAGAACTTACCTGAAGGGCTTTCACCGGCAAGATCAAAGGGAATGGTTTTTGATCATGTGGGACGGGAAAAGGCTGGCTTTGATAGAGAAATGATCGAAACAATTAAAACTTATAAAGATGACTTTCAGGTTGTCAATCGAAAGTCTGGTCATGACTGAGAAGTATGCCAATAGAGTTAATATTTTCTTTGAAGAAGAGATAGCGACTGATCAAGAAGTTTTAAACTCATCCTTTGATTATTTATACTTTCTTATTGAAGAGTCTGAAGATGCACTTTATACCCGTACGACTTACAGTGATGAATATTTATCGAAGTTAAAAGAAGTTGGCTTAAACCCACAGAAAACTGTCAAAAAGGCCGCTGCTATTAAAAATTGGTGGTCAAAACCGAATCTTGATCGAGCAGTTTTGAAACGATGGCTTTCAAAGTACCAATTGAATGAGTTTAAGAAGAAATTCGAAGAAGAGCTTAAAAATAAGTGTCTTTCTTTTATCATTGCGAACAATAAAAATGATTTTGATCAATTTAGGAAACAATACAAAAAAATTGTTTGTAAAAAAGAATACTCATTTTCAGCAAGAGGTCAGCGGTATTTTTTAGAATCATTTAAGGAAAGTGATATCAGTGAATTTCCTGTGGTTTGTGAAGAATATCAAGGGCCAAAGCTGAATATTGGAACCCGAGTCTTTAATAATGAAATAAGAGATACATTTAATATAGTCGATTCAAAAGGAGTCTACCGAGGATCCATTTTTTCAAAGGATGTCGAAGCCCTTTTTGAGGGAGAAATTTTTCAAAGTTTTCACCATGACAAGAAAATTCTTTCAGAAAAACTTCAAACAGAGCTTGAGGGTGAAGAGTTCCAATTCGATTCTTTTTTATATTTTGATCATGAAGATAATATCTCATTTCATATGATGCACGATCTCAATTTACGGAAAAGTATGAGTGACATTGGCCATCGTCTCCTGAAACTAGAGAGATTCTCAGAATCATTACAAATCTTATTGTTTGTCCCTAAGTCTCTTGCCTTAAAGATTGAGAGCAGCTGCAATATTGGCTTTGATTCACTTTCTCCAAAGAGCTCTGCATTTGTTATTGCTCTTTTATTGGGAGAGAGTTTCGAAGAAGTTGTTCTCAACTTTCGAGAGAATGAAAAGCTTGAGGTAAAATTGACGCAAACAGAAAGAGCAGTTTATCATGATATATGTGAATCCCTAGACTTCGTATTAGGATTGAAAAGAAAAAGTGGACTTTAAAGAAATCATTGAAAATTTGAAATCAAAAACTTCTGAAACAGTTGAATCTGTGAAATCAAAGTTTTCAAAGTCGTCTATTGAAGACGAAGAAGAAGAGTTTGAAGATGATTTTGATGAAAAAACTGGCGAGTTTGATGTTAACTCAACGATCAGTGAATACAAAGTTGACCAAGAAGAACTTGAAGATGAGCTTGAAGATGAGCTTGAAGAAGAAGAGTTCGAGGAAGAACTCTCATCTGAAGAAAAAAGAAAGAAAATCATTCGCTACACAATTATTGGTGGCGCAATCCTTTATATTGCAGCTGAGTTTATGTTCCCAAAAGATGAGCCAAAACCAAAAGTCGTGGCCAAGAAAAAAAGAGCTGTAAAGAAACCAAAAAAGACCAAAGCTTCGCCAAAGCCTGTTGTCCAAGAAGGGCATAAAGAAAAGCTCAAAGAAATCGAACCAATTCCTACTGTCACACAAACGAGTGAAGTGAAAGGGCCATCTCTTGATACTAATCAAAATGAAGAGATTACAATTGAACCATCTGAGAAAAAGCCAGAAATGGAACAAGATTTAACCTTCAATGAAGATAAGCTTGGACAAAACATTGAGTCCCAGAAATTCCAAGACAACATGGAAAAGATCATTCAAAAGGTTGATGAGACGGCAACTGAACAAGAAGAAGCCCCTGAGTTTATTTCTGCCCCAGATTATACAAAGTTTGGCAGAGGCCTTGTCTACAACTGTAAAGACAAACACTGGGCCTGTATCGATAGACCAAGATGGAGAGAGTGTGAACTCAATCTTAAATACAATCAATTCTATGGAAAAGACCTAGAATGTTTTCCAAAGTCTGTCTACAAAAGCAATAGAGACTGTCGTCTTGTTCAGGTCTATAACGTTAACATGGGTGTTTCAGCAGATTTCTGCAAAGAATAAAATTACGCCGCTTTCTTAAACTTCTGCTGCATAATTGAAATGTAAAATTCGTCTTCTTTTTGAGCTTCTTCTTTTTTCATTGCTTCAATAAAGAGATTAACCACATTGGGATCAAACTGTGAGCCTGCAAATTCTTCAAGTTCTTCAAAAGCAATGTTATAAGTAAGACCCTCTCGATAAGGTCTTGAAGAGGTCATCGCATCAAAAGTATCAGCAATGAGGATAATCCTAGAAAAAAGAGGAATTTCTTCGCCTTTTAGTCCATCTGGGTAACCTCGACCATCATATCTCTCATGATGATGTCTGGCGTATTTTGCAATATTTTTGAATCCATCAAATTGAGAGAGAATTTCTCCGCTAATGACGGGATGCTTTTTCATTTCAGCAAATTCGAGTTCATCGAGTCGACTTGGTTTGAGAAGAACTTTATCAGGTGTTCCAATTTTTCCAATGTCATGAAAAAGAGCAGAAAGTTCAAGGTCATAAAGCTCTTCTTCATTAAGACCCATTTCTTTACCCACGCAAAGACTATAATGAGCAACTCTCATACTATGTCCATAGGTATAATCGTCTTTACAACCTAGGGCGTAGAGAATAGTCCTTGCTGCTTGTTCGCAAATGACCTTTTTGTCTTTTTTAAGTTGGTCAATTTCACCGGCCATATTATTGAGGACTACAGAGCCTACAAGATTTGGTAATGAAATGACGTTATCTTTCTTTTTTGACATTCTTTTTCCTAAAGTAAATCACCTTCTTATCGTTACTTTTCAAAACTTCTTTAAGCTTTTTGTGATTAGACTTTCGAAAAATCAATGGTTTAAGGTATTTTTATTTCGATTTTCTCCTAGCTGATCTATAATTTCTAAGTAATTTACTGAAAGGCAGCCAATGACTGAATTTATATTCCTAGGAAAAGACTCGAGTTTTAAGGG
Organism: Bacteriovoracaceae bacterium; assembly: GCA_049599895.1. Taxonomy (GTDB): domain Bacteria; phylum Bdellovibrionota; class Bacteriovoracia; order Bacteriovoracales; family Bacteriovoracaceae; genus JBMYPC01. The sequence goes on from JBMYPC010000042.1 coordinate 10,402, forward strand.
TTTGGTAAGCTTTGCTTCTGAGGCTGTTGGAGTCAAACAAGCAGAGAGCTCTTTGGAAGAAGCGCTAAAAAACTTTCAGGATCTAAGCCCTGAAAGTCTCTACTTTTTATCTCTTCATGAAAATACATGGGATGAGATTGAAGCTCAGAGTGGAAAGCTTAAGACACTTCCAACAATTCTTTGTCTTGATTCTAAAGATCATCTCGATAATCTCTCTTCAAAGAATTTAAGTTGGCTTAAAGGTATTATTTTTTTAGACCTTCCTTTGGCCACATCTCTTCCCCTCATTGATTCAGTATTAAAGTTTTCCTTGCTACAAGCAAAGACAGAAGCTTTGGTGAAAGTTGGGAAGAACTTAGGTAAGGTTGCAACAAGTGCGATCAAACAAACTGAGAAACTGAAAGGGCTTCATGGAGGATTGGTTGGAATTCGAAAGCAAACTCATAAAGGAGTGAACTTTTATAGTAAGTTCGCTGCCGGTACTGAGCCTGGTGGAGATTTCTTTGATTACACACTTGAAGATAATGGGATTGGAATACTTCTTTGCTCTTCAAAAAGTTACTTAGTCACAAGTTATCTTCTAAGCTTTTTACCACTCTTTAAAAGTTTAAACCTTGAATTTGAAGAAAAATCAAAAAACTTTCTTACGAAGGTGACTGAAGAGTTAAGAGGTCAAAAGGTTCCTTTTGAGGATACGAAACTTGCTCTTTTAAATCTCAACACAAGCAATCTTACGATTGAGGGTCATCTTTTTGGGGATCATCAGATTTATCAAAATGATGAACCTGTCACACTTGGAAATACTTATCCTCTTGATGTGAACTTTCTTGAGCAGGCTGAGGTGAAGATTTCTCTAAAGCCCAATGATATTGTGAAAGTTCTCTCAAGTGGAGTTGATCAGAATTATCGTGCAAAATCACAAGAGATTGGAAAATTTATGAAAGAGGGATGGGATGGAGAAAAGCCCATCGAGGAAAACTTAAACGAGCTTTTTTATATTGGTAAAAAAGGTGACCAAGATAAATTTATGAAATATGATGCAACAGCGGTCATTCTAGAGGTTTCAAAAAATGTTATATACAGTGTCTAAAAGAATTATTCTTCTCATAACTCTAACTTTATCTGTTCAGGCAAATAGTTTTGAAATGAGAGAATGTCTTCAAAGTAGTTTCAATACCGAGGTTAAACACAATGGTTGGCCATTCGGTCTTCAGGAAGTCGCTATTCGCATTGATAAAAAGCAATGTCTTATTAAGATCTTTCATCGACAATTTAAATACTTCAAAAAAGCCTGGACTGTTGATGTCTGTCGTTCTCCTATTCATGTTAAAAAAGGAGGAGATAGCGTTGAAGTCATTAAAAAATCAAAAAGTTGTGGCCAAGGAAAGAAGGATGTCTTTTGTTCTGAATACGCTCATATTGCTAAGAGAATTCAAGATGATGGGCTTATCTTTGCTTCAGGTCAAAAAGAAGACATTGGAACTGACCATGGTAAGTTCAATTGTGTTTTTACGATGATCAATGAATATTTTGGAAAAGGTGTGGTTTTTAGTCTTGTGGAACCTACAAATGATATTCAGTTAAGTTATAAAGGCTCAAAAGAAGCTCCGTCTCAGGAACCGATGCCCAATAATCAAGAGGCCCAAGGGCAAGTTCCTTCAGAGGGACAACCTGCAGATTTTTAAATGAATGAAGTCGAAAAAATAATTCAGCAATTTGAATTAACTCCTCATCCCGAAGGAGGGTTTTTCAAAGAAACCTATCGTTCAAATGAATCTTATGAAAACTTAGGGCACCCTTACGAGGGAAGTCGTTTCTACTCAACGGCAATCTATTTTCTTTTACCCCAAGGTCACAAATCAGCTCTCCATCGAATCTCTTCAGATGAAATTTGGCACTTTCATCTTGGAGGACCAATGGAGCTTGTTCAAATCTCTCCCTCTGGAGAACTTGAAAGAATTATCATAGGCCCTGATTTTGAAAGGGGACAAAAACTACAACACGTCGTTCCCGCTGGTTTTTGGTTCGGAGGATCTCCTCTTGAAGGTTCCGAGTTTAGTTTTGTCGGTTGCACAGTTTCACCTGGTTTTGATTTTCAAGATTTTGAATTAGGTGGTCGAGAGAAGTTACTCTCAAGCTTTCCAGAGCATTCAGAGCTCATTCATTTTTACACATCGATCATATAATTTAGTTCTTAACACAAGAGTTTTTTACACTTGCAAAAGTTGCTTTGACTCGTTGATTGGCCGATATGTCAAGCTCTTGAACTGCACCACGAAAAACTTGAAAACACGGGTTTGTTCTATCGATACAAGTTTTGGTTGCTTTTTCCAATGCCTCTCTATAGCTGTTACCCGAGCGAACTGACTGACTTGGGCACCAAGTTGCAGTGTAGTTATCTATGCTAGCACAGGTAATACTACAGGTGTATCTCTCCTCATCGTATATCGAATCTTTGGCAGAGGATGTATTGAAGTTTAAAATGACAATACATAATAGTAAAATCCTCATTATTTCTTCTTTTAGTGAATTCAATGCTTGCTTGAATTGCGTTAATTAGTTGCAATCTTCGTTTTCAACAATTCGAGAAATTTTCTTACTCAGTGATTCTAAGCCTACTAGATTTGATTCTTTAATTGAAAGTCCTCTTAAAGTTCTTGGCCCTCCATTTCCAACTTCTGCCGTTCCTTTTTCAATCAAAGGATTGAAACCATCGAGCAGATTGAGTGAGAGAATAGTTCCTTTATTGAGTTCTGATTCAAATCCGATCGTTGCAAACCTTTCAGTCTTTGATTTAAAAAGGATTGAGTATCCTTTAACGGTGTGTAGAAACCTTCCCCCGTTGAGACCATTCGATAGTCTTTGAAGTTTTCGAATTTCAATTTTAACGTCATCAGAGGCTTCAACGTTAAAGTGAGCATGTCGAATTCGATCAATTGTATTATTTAAATTAAATACAAGTTTTTCAAATTCACCACTAGAAAACATTCGTAAATTGCAAACTTTTCCGTTGAATTCTTTATGGGCCTTCTCGAAACTCATATCGTTTGTTGGAATACCATCTAACCCACAGTTGATTTCAAAACGAATATCTCCTTTTTGGCATGAGATATTGCCACTTGCGGTATTTATTGTTGGAGGAGCTGCTTTTGCTATGCCTGAGAGTAATAAAGAAAGGATCAGAGTTTTCATAATGTTTTCCTTTTAAAAGTTTTTAAATCACAAACACCATTAGGTTCGTGATCGGCAAGTTACTCCATTATTTTACATTTGTTAAAAAATAATTTAGCATTTGTAAAATATACAGAGGGGGGAGAATTAAAGAAAGTTTTAAAGAGCTATTTCCTAAGAAGATTTCAAAAGCAGAGAAAAGGAAAATCGAGATCATCGAAGCTGCCATTAAATCCTATGCATGCTATGGCTACAAAGGAACGACTTATGAAGTATTAGCAGGCGCATGTGGTGTTACGAGACCACTTATTCAGTATCATTTTAAAAATCAAGAGAACCTCTTTAATCTTACCTATGAGTACATCAGGATAAATCTTCAGAACTTTGTCTTGGCCAAAGTTGAAAATGAGAAAGACTCTTTAGGATTTATGGTCAAATACATCAAAGCCTGTTGGGAATGGTCCGAAAAATATCCTGATCATATCTATACTTCTTTCATCTTTTGGAGGCTTACTAAAACAGATCGAAAAAAGAGAACTCTTAATGGTCAGTTTGTCTCGATTGGTTCAAATCGCCTTGAAGGAATCATCGATGAGGGGAAAAAGCGAAAGCTCTTTAAGTGTGGGTCTTCCAAACGTGTAGCAAGACTCATTCAGGTTATTATAACTGGCTCTTTAGTGTCCCTTTCTTCAGAACCAAAAAAGCAAAATACTCAACTAAAAGATTTTTGTCTCTTATCCACTCTTGAGTTATTAGGGGTTTCTACTGAAAAAATCTCAAAAATTGTCCGATAAGTATGCATGAATAAACTTAAATGGTTTATAGGATTAGGCTCTATTCTTGTGGTTATAATTTTTTCAAAGGCTCCAGAGCTTGGTCGTTGTCCTGCAAGTTTGTCATGCTTATTACATCTCAACGAAAATTTAAGACTTAAATCTGATTCGATTATAGAAGATGGGGCAGAGCTTCCTCTCGTTTTTGATAGTAAATCAAATCGAACTCTTATCTTAAAAGTATATCGTGAGGATAGAGGTGAGTACATTTCAGAGACTATTCAGGCTTTTTATCGTAAAGGAAATCTTGCCTCTGAGCAGAGTAAGAAAAACTATTCTGCTTACAGGGCAATGATTGAAGAGTATATGGACTTCGCTCTTGAGAATTACAAAAGACGAAACTGGAGTGAGAGTTTTTTTGAAAAATTGAAAGCTTATGCTTATGAATATGCAGACAAAACAACTTGGGTTGGTCTAAGAGAAAAACAATCTTCAAAATTACAGGCATCCCTTGCCATAAAGTATGCACCGTATGCAGTCGATACTGATTTTTCTAAAAGTGTACCTCAAAGGGTTTCAAATGTAGGGCAGGTTGCAAAAGAATTTTTAGGTGCAAAAGATAATTCAGATAAAGAAATCTTACTTCAACTTGAAGACCTTTTTAACATAAGGCTACCTCGAGAAGCATTTACGGTTTCCCCTGACTTTTATGGGGAGCTTGGATTTGCAGGGCTTTCAGGAGTTCGGCTATCTGGGGAAGGTATCATTTATGAGATTACAAATTTTGCGATTGAAAGAAGTGTTAAAGATAAAGAATATTTCGAACTGTTATTAATTTTGTTCTCAAGGCTAAAGACTTCTCTAGAGAAAAGTCCTTTTCAAAGTCAAGTGAATCAAAATGGAAGAAGAATCTATACCTATGGTGATAAATTGTCCTTTAGGGCATACTCAAAATGGTTTGGGTTTCAGAAAGTTTACAATGAGCCATTTTTTATCGAAGATACCACAGATCCAACTTTGTCGGCCAAGGAGTGGTTTATACTAGAGGCAAATGTTGATACTGCATTAACTAATATCTTAGACTTAATTAAGTTATCAAAGGACTTAAGTGAGTCCGAGAAAAAAATAATGCGAATGGAGTTTGAAACTTTAATTAAGTAATCAAATAATCATAATTCTTGCTAAACTTTTTTAAAAGCAGCCTCTAGATCATCAATCAAATCATTTAAGTCTTCAATTCCCACAGAGATTCGAATGAGGTTGTCATGAATGCCAAGCTCCTCTCTTATTTTCTTCGGGACAGAAGCGTGAGTCATAATTGCAGGGTGCTCAATTAAACTCTCTACCCCTCCAAGACTTTCAGCGAGAGCAAAAAGCTTCACTGATTGAAGAAACTTTTTACTTTTAGCAAGATTTCCTTTTAAGAAGAATGTAATCATTCCCCCAAAATCATTCATCTGCTTTTTGGCAAGACGATGCTGTGGATGACTCTTAAGTCCTGGATAAACAACACTTTCAACTTTAGGATGTGACTCGAGATATTTCGCAATGGCCTTTGCATTTTCACAGTGTCTTTCCATTCGAACTTTGAAAGTCTTAAGACCTCGCAGGACTAACCAGGAGTCAAATGGAGCTTGTGAAGGACCAATCGAATTTTGAAGATAAAAAAGTTTCTCATTGGCCTTCTTGTCATTGTACATGATAGCCCCACCCACAACGTCTGAATGACCATTAAGGTACTTTGTTAGAGAATGGACTACGAAATGAGCTCCTAGTTTAAGTGGACTCTGGCAATAAGGTGTCGCAAAAGTATTGTCGACAACAAGCTTTGCTTTTGTTGACTTTAAAAGTTCTGAAATCTTTTGGATGTCACTAATTTTAAGCATCGGGTTTGTTGGCGTTTCAAGCCAGACAAGGTCAGGCTTATGCTCTTTAAGAGCTTCTTTAACCACCTTGAGATCTGACGTATCGATAAAATGAAAGTTATGAGTTTCATTAAAGATAGTTGTAAAGAGCCTATAGGTTCCGCCATAAACATCATCACCACAAAGGATTGTTGAACCTTTAGGCATCATATGCATCAAAAGAGTGACTGCTGCCATTCCACTTGAGGTTGTTGTACAGTATTTCCCTTCTTCAAGTGAAGCGAGACATTCTTCAAGCCTTGTTCTAGTAGGGTTGTGAGAGCGAGTATACTCATAACCCTTATGTTTCCCAGGTGAAGATTGAACATAGGTTGAAGTTTGATGAATTGCTGGAATGATTGATCCGGTTGTTGGATCTGGTTCATTTCCGACGTGTATTGCTTTGGTTGAGATTCCCCATTTTTTGGTTTTCATAGTTGCTCCTTGGGATTTGTTTATGCAGCGTTATTGTTTTTTAAGACCGGGCGCTGACGCTTCCTAGTCGCCTGCGGCGCGTGAAGCCAGCGGCTTCACTGCTTTTCATTCTCCGCCGCAAAATGAAGAAGATCAATATCAGTTAAGACACTTTCAATTTTGTTATTATTCGTTACAACAACAAGCTTCTTTTGAAGAAGAGCATCTGTCACGCTGGCAATAAGTGCATCGTTTTCAATGATCACAAAGTCTTCCGTGTACGCAAGAGAGATTGAATCTGAAAGAGAATATTCTCCGTTATAGATCGGCTTTAAAAGAGCCTTTTCTGAAACGACTCCCTTAACTTGTCCATCTCTAGTGACAGGTATTTTAGAAATCCCTTTGTCTTCCATTAGTTTGATGGCATCACCGATAGTTTGTGTGTCTTCAAGTGTGAAAACTTCATTTGAAGTTTTGTTAAGGCTTTTGAGAATATCACTAATTTGTGCATTAAATGATGGCTCAAGGTAGCCATTGTCACTCATCCAATCGTCATTATAAATTTTTGTGGCATAACGATTTCCAGAGTCGTGAAGAAGAACAAGAATTTTCTTTGGCTCTTTAAGAGTTTCGGCATAACGAATGGCCCCTAGAACTGCCGCTCCTGCTGAACCACCTGCATAGATCGCTTCTTGCTTAAGAAGTTTTCGAGTCATAAGAAAACTTTCTTTATCTCCGACCATGACAAAATCATCAATAACGTTAAAGTCATAGTTGCCGGGAATAAAGTCTTCCCCAATCCCTTCTAAGACGTATGGCTTAGCTTCAATTAATTCACCTGTTTTTGAATAGTGAGTAATAATAGAGCCTTCACAATCAATACCAACGATCTTCACATCAGGTTTTTTCTCTTTGAAGTACATCCCACAGCCTGTGATTGTTCCCCCTGTTCCCACACCGGCCATAAAGACATCAAAGTCTCCACTTGTTTGTTCATACATTTCGGGGGCCGTCCAAGTGTAATGAGTTTCCCGGTTATTGAGATTGTCGTATTGATTCACATAAAAGGAATTTGGAATCGTTTCAGCCAGTCTTTTTGAAACAGAATAATAAGATCGTGGATCCTCTGGCTCAACGTTTGTAGGACAAACTACTACTTTGGCCCCAAAAGATCTCAGGTTATCGATTTTCTCTTTTGATTGTTTGTCATTAAGGACAAAGATACAGTTGTAACCATTTACCGCTGCAAACATCGCAAGACCAACACCGGTATTCCCTGAAGTCCCTTCGATAATTGTTCCGCCTGGTTTTAGAGAGCCATCCTCAACAGCTTTCTTTAGCATGTAATACCCAATTCGATCTTTTGTTGAGCCGCCTGGGTTCATATACTCAAGTTTTACGTAGATCTCTGATTCAACATGGTTGGCAATTTTGTTAAGTTTTACAATAGGAGTTCCTCCAATTGCTTCTAAAACATTTGCTTTTGATCCTTTCATCATAATTTTATCCTCACCTTAAAAATTATTCTTAAAGATTTTCTTTTTTCATTTCTTCGACTTCTTTAGCTGCTGCAAGAGTTGAAAGTCTTGCAACTAAAGAGTAAGCCGCCTCTTTTATTGTATGGTCTTGACCACCTTTTAATTCACTAATACAAAATTTTCGAAAGACCATCCCTTGGCTGTTAAGATTTGAGATATTGTCTTTTTTCGTATTGGTTCTCATAAAGCCACCAACACTTTTGCCTCCAACAAGATAGATGGCAATCTCTGCAGGCATGTTCTCATATTGAAGAATGGTCTCGATACCTTCCTGAATAATTACTGAGGTAAACTTGAGAGCATTCTTTCCGGCATTCATTTTATGTCGAGTCTTTTTATTCATATTCAAAATCTCTTCTTCATTTTTGGCCACCATAATCCCCATGCCATAAGTTCCTTGGGAAGCCTTTATAAAGAGAGTTGTTTCACTTGGAAGGTCTGCCCAGAGCTCTTTCGCTTCTGAGGCGATTTTTTCAAATCCAGACTTTTCAGTAAAGTTGATGTCATGGCCCATTCGAAACTTTGCTTGGAGAATATCTGGGTTTATACTGAATTTTTCCGAGAACTCATCCACAACTTCTTTATAGTGAAGAAAATGGGTGTGTTTCATTCGTTTGGTCCATCCCATGAGTGGTGAAGGGTGGACAGGAGTTTTAATTTCTGGCCAAGGAAGATTTAAAGGTGAAGACTGATCATTATTAAGAACGACAAGATCAAATGTCTTTCCATCGATTGTAAATTCACCATCTTTTATATCAGTTAAATGAAGATCAATTGAAAGCTTGGAATGACTAATGAGTTCAAGATGAGATTGACTCGATTCAAATAGATCTTTATTTGGACTGCCGAAAGTCACATCAAAGCCTGCATCAGATAAGGCCTTTTTCAAAAAGACGAGATGATCGAGATAGAATAAATTTTTTGTATGGGACTCAGGAATTAAAAGAATTGATTTGGTTTCTGGTTTTATTCTTTCAATGAAGTCTGAGAAGTTTTGAGATGCACTATCAAGGTCAAGTTGGCAGACGTTATTAAATCCAGCGGGGTACAGGTTATTGTCAATTGGAGCTATTTTAGTCGCACTTTCTCTGATATCGACACTTGTATAGATTGGAGTATGTTCTAAAGGGAGTTTGTCATCAATGTATTGATTGAGAGATTTCCAATTGTCGCAAACAAATTGAAAGAAATCTTCTTTAGTTTTGATTTGATATTGTTTCTCACTCATAATTATTCCTGCTCCCATTGAGTTGAGAGTTCCTTAAGCTGTTCACTTAAACTAAAAGAAATAAACTCTTCAAAAACTTTAACTTTTGAAAAACTTTTACTCGCTTGTTCTGTAATCGTCGTTTCTTTGGAAAGAAGAACATCTTTTATTTGGGCAAGCTCACCGTTGTCAGTTGGTTGCCAGCTTTCAATTCCTTTTCTATTGGAACGGTTTAAGAGAAGAACTTGATTTTCACTTGAAAGCTTTTGAACCGTCGTTCGAAGAGATTGAGCCTCAAGAACTTTATTATGATCAACTGCCGTTACAAGAAAGAGATTGGCAATATTAGGGTCTTTGATTGTTTCTTGAAACTTCAAACTGTTTAAGAAGTTCTCTTTGTTCCTATAAAGAACTAAGACGGTATCAATAAAAAGATGAACAAAGTCAGCACCAGTTACTTTCTCAAGGTAACCAAGAAGCTTTTTGACTCCTGAAGAAACGATTCGAGTAATAAATTTTTTAGGTGTTGATAAAGTACTTCCTGTTTTCTTTCCAAGGTATTGAAAGATCTCTTCAAAGTTCTTATCAAAAAAGTCTTTGATTTTAGATGTGGCATTTAAAAAGTCGACAAAATGTTTTCCTGGAGGAGTATCGACGATAATACAATCAAATTGTTTCTTCGAAATTTGATACTGAAGTTCCACAACGGCCATAATTTCATTAAGGCCACCATGCTGGGTTGATAAAGAAGAAAGGATGCTATTATTTTCAATTTCAGCTTCATCTTCTTCATTTTCTTTCAAAGCTCTCGCTAAGGTATGAGAGGGAGTTAAAAGAAGACTGTAAAGTTCTCCCGATTTTTCAAATTGATTGAGATCAACCTTAGTGGCTTCCCCACGAGCATCATCAGAGATCCCAAGAAGTTGTTTCAGTCGAAGAGAGGGATCAATCGTAATCAAAAGAACTTTGTGACCTTCTGAAGCAAGGTAGAGGGCTCTTGAAGTCGCAAGAGTTGTTTTTCCAACACCACCTGTACCAAAGAAAATTTCAATAGGCTTCATTTCAAGCTTCAATAGCCTCTCCTTGTTGATTTAAAAGAGAGCTAAGTTTAGTCACTATTTCTTTTGGATCTTTCTTGGCAATAAAGGGAATTTGAATGTGAAGTTTGTCTTCAAAGCTTTTGGTCACTTCTTTTTGGTACTCAATTTTCTTTTTAAGAAACTCTGGAAGTGATTCAGAGCTTTCTTGAATTCCTGAGCTTAGAGAAAGGGCGTCATTTAATATGAAATAGCTTTTTTTATAGCCCATATTTCTAAGAGAAGACTCAAGTTCTTGCCCCTCTCCCAAAGAAAGCTCCGAGGGAAGAGAAATAATATGAAATTGAACCTTTGATTCGTCGTAGAGGAATTGGTTAATTTTCACAATATCTTTAACGAGTGTGCCTTCTTTAAAAATTTTCTTAAAGACATTGGTTGAATCAAAAAGAGTGAGGGCGTGTCCTGTGGCAGGAGCATCAAGAACAATTTTAAGCTCAGGATCCTTTTCAAGCTCATCTAAAATGTGGCCAAGAACAATCATCATTCCAAGGCTTGGCAGGATATTAAAGAGGGCCTTAAAAAACTTGGCTTCACTAATCCATTTGGCAATCATTTCCGAGCCTAGTTTTCTTGCGATATAGGACTTCATAGAATGAGAAACTTCAAAATGTTTTGAGGGGATCGAAAGCTCTTCAAGTGTTTCTTTAGACTCTTGATCAAATAGATTAACGTAAAAAGTTCGATGACCTTTTTCTATAAAATAGTTTGTAAGGGCCATGGCGTAGGTTGTTTTACCAACACCACCTTTACCCGTAACAACATGCAGCTTAGCCATGAGATTTTACCTTATCGATAGGCTAATTTTCTAACTTATTTATGGACATGTGTCCAACGGAGAAGGCCCTGGATGTTGTGGATTTTAAAGAGAAAGCCGTCTGTTTAAGAGATGACTAGAAGTTATAGAATGAAGTTAGAAGAAGCTTTGAATAAGAACCTTCGACTTCAGGACCAATGTCCTGTTTTACATCAAATGGGTTGTGATAATGAACGATAAGTCCAACTGAAACTTTTTTGGTTAGGGTGAGCTCTGCTCCTCCACCAAGGTTAATTCCAAAAGTCAGTTTTTCTTTTGAACTTGTAAGAGTTCCATCAAGGAATCTCTTAATCTTGGGCAGATAAAATCCAACTCCTGCAAAAGCATAAGGAGAGAAGTTATCAAACTGATAAGCTTTTCCTTTAATAGCAAAAGCGAGACCAGTAATTGTTGTTTCAGTAGTTCTAAAGTCGTGTGAAGAGTGATGAAAATTTGCAAGAAAATCAAAGGAATGGCTGGCTTTAAAATTATAATAAAGTTCTCCAGTGATTTTATCTTCACCGTTGTCTTCAAAGTCTCCATTAAGGAAGGTTTGACCAACCCCAACACCAACAGAATGTGTTTTTATGCCACTGATCGTTCGAGCCGGAAGAGGCTTTCTTGAAAATGGATTGGCTTTTTTTGTTTGAGGCTTATTGGTTTTGTCTTTGGCTGCTTTTTCCTTCGCGCTTAAAGGTTGAACTGACAAAAACAAAAAAGCCCCGATAACGTAAGTTATCGAGGCTCGAGTAAATTTTAGATTTTTTCTTTTCACTCAATTATTAAACTAAAAAATTAGTTTAAAGTCGAGGGAGTTTCAATAGTTTGTGTTTGAACAAACGCGTTAAACTCAGCTGCAGGTGCTTCTGCTTGTGGAGCAGGAGTTGCAAGCTCTGGATTTAATTCAGCTTCAAGAGTTCTGATGTATCCAGTAAAAGTTCCTTCCTCAGATCTGATAACTCTTTTAAGAAGTTCAGTATCACCAGCTTTTGTTGACTTTTTCTCTTGGTCAAAAAGAAGTTGGATTTGAGTTGTGTAAGTAATGTCGTTCTTTGTTTTGTTATCAATAACTTGGATCTCATTACCTTCTCTAATGATTTGCGCAATTTCCTCAAGTGTTACATAACAGCTTTGATGCGTATCATAAAGTTTTCTGTTTTGATACCTTTTGATAATTCTAACATCGCTCATTTTTTTCCCCTCTGATAGTTTCTATATATAACTATTAGTTAGTATCAATGCTACTTGTCATATATCATTTAACGTCAAAATTTTAAGCAGTCTTGTACTTTTTACTCTGCACACCACTAAATGCTTGAAGCCCCTATGGGCCGGTGCAGACTGAATAATGCCTTGCTTCGACACCTCGAGTTCTAGCAATTGGCTGCTCGCGATGTCAATAAGATTTGAGAAAAAAAGTTCACTTTAATTATTTTTTGACTCGAGATGTAAGAATGATGGGTTAACTATTCGATATTACGAAAAAACTGGCCAGAAACATTTTGCCTAGGGCCCTAAAAATCTCCAAATATTTTAAGAATTTGCTTCAGTTTTTCGATTATTTCTATTGAGCCGAACTGTGTTTAGCGACGTGAGATTCGCTACATCTTTTGGTGAAACAGTAGAGATCAATTTGTGAAAGTTGATCATAGGGTTGAGTATGAGAAGTACTATATTGATGCTAGGTTTGCTCGGTTTTGTAGGTTGTTCAACGGTGGGCAAACACAAAGACTTTGAGAGTAAAAAACATGCGACAAAAAGGGCGGATGTTAAGAATCCTGCACAAGATGTACAAATTGACTTAACCCAAGCTGAGAACCAGCTAAAAGCTGCAGTTAAAGAAGCTCAAAAATCAGGTGAGAGCGCAGTTCAATTTCTTTCCAATGACTTATTTTTTAAAGCACAGGACTCTTCACTAAGAGGTGATGTTGAAGTTGCTGAGCTTCTTTTTCGCTTTCTAATCGAACTCAATCCCGATGATGTTTATGTAAAGCAAAGACATGCACTTGAACTCATAAGAACTGGAGAGCTTGATAAGGCCTTAGCAGAATTAATTGAGATTCAAAAAGTTTCTCCTGAAACTGAGATTGCTCTTATTATTGCGGGGATCTATACGTCACTTGAGAAAAAAGATGAAGCTCGCCAGGTTTATCTCGACGTTTTAAAAACTCATCCTAAGAATGAAGAGGCTTGTATCTTTCTTGCGAAGTCTCATGCCACAGAACAAAACTATAAAAAGGCCAATAAGCT
>JBMYPC010000043.1:0-23430 GCA_049599895.1 Bacteriovoracaceae bacterium
TGGATTTGAACATCTTCGCCTAAGGCCTTTTAGCGCTACAGCAAACTCAAAAGAACTCACACCAGTTAATAACTATGGAAAAGATCAAACCTGGCAGGAAAGAAAAATTCTGCTTGAAAAGATTTTAGAAAATCATTTTGATTTTCTTATTACCGAGTACTATCCATTTGCTCGAGGTGAATTTCAATTAGAAGTAGATTTTATCTTACAATCTCTTCGAAAAAATAATTCTAATATTAAAGTCTTTTGTTCAGTGAGAGATATTTTAAACGAAAAGCTTTTAAATACTGAAGCAAGCATCCAAGAAAAGTTGTTGGAAAATTATGATGCTGTATTGGTGCATTGTTCAGAAGAAGATGAGAGAAAAATTGCATTAAAGGTAAATATCCCTCTCCATTATACAGGTTATATAAGTTCTCCACGTAAAAGAAAAGATGTTAAAGGAGATGGAATTTGTATTTCATGTGGTGGAGGTCGCTTTCTAGAAGAATTTTTAAAGCAAATTAAAGATTTTATACATTTTTTTCAAGATAAAGGAGAAGCTGTAAAAATTCTCCCTGGGCCATGGGGGAGCTATTCACAAGTAGATTTAAATAATCAAGTTGAAATCATTCATCACTCTAATGACCTTGAAGATGTTTTAAGTTCATCGAAGCTTTATATTGGAACTTTCGGTTATAATACGGCTGTTGCTTTGGCCAAATATCAAGTCAACTCACTTATACATCCATTTGATGGTTTCAGTGAGCAAGAGGAAAGACTTAAAAGTTTTAAAAAATATTTAAATTTGCAAAGACTTGATCAAAGCATTCATTTTGATAGTTTACAGTTTAGCGAGAAGCCCACCGATATTATTGAGCTTGATGGAGCTAGAAAAACTCGAGAAATTATAGGAACTTACCTTTAGGAAAATCCAAGTAGTAGTTAGTCATGACTTAGGTTATAATATCAATTTGAACTCTAATTTTGTTAAGGTTTTAGTATGGCAGTTTTAAGCGAAGCTAATTGGTTTATCACCTTAGATTGTAACTATGATTGTGATTATTGCGCACAAAGAATGTATCTCGACTCCCTTAAAGAAGAAAAATTTGCTCGTAAGCAATGGGAAATAGGCCGTAAGCTTAATAAGCTTCTTACTGATACTGGGAAAGAGTGGGTGATTACGCTTACGGGAGGAGAGCCATTTATTTCTCCACACTTTGTTGACATCTGTGAAATGCTCACAAAAAATCATAAGATTACTGTCGATACAAATCTCACCTACGAAAAGAGAGCTATAGAATTTTCCGAAAAAATTGACCCTGGTCGAGTACGTGTTTTATTTGTTTCCTGTCATATTGAAGAAAGAGAGAAGCATGGAGATGTCGAAAAATTTATTCGTCTTATAAAAATGTTAAAAGAAAAAGGTTTTCCTGTAACAGTAAGTTATGTTCTTCATCCAAGATTTGCTAAAAGATTCAATGATGATGAAAAGTTTTTTAAATCTCACGGAATAGATTTACTCCCTAAGCCGTATCGGGCACCGCTCGATTTTATTGACCTTAGAGATGAGACAGAAGAAAATTATCCGGAAGAGACTGTTGCTATTCTAAAAAGGTTTCCTCGAGTCGGGAAAAAAACGACTTTAAAAACTAAAGGCGTAATGTGTAATGCAGGAAAAGATTTTATACGAGTAAAGCCACATGGAAAAGTGACAAGATGTGTTTTTAATACGAACTACATTGGAAACATACTTGACGATGACTTTTCATTAGTTAAAGAAGCTTATGAGTGTGATTCAAATTACTGTACCCAATCAGGGCTTCGCTACGCGATTTTGAAGGATCATGAAAAAAAATTCTTAGATAGTTACGTTCGTTTGAGAGTTGGTGAATACATAGAGGCAAAAAAACTGTTGAGAGAACTTGTAGACGAAACTCCTTTGCCCAGTGTGTTTAATAACTTAGCTTTTATAGCTCAGCGAGAAGGCAATTACGATCATGTCGATCTTTATATGGAAAAGGCTATTGAAGCCTCTGATGAGAGAATGGAAATCATTCATCAAAATTATAATCAGTATAAGGCCAATAGAGGGTATAAGCTTTTAGTTTGTATGAATATTTATGCTGAATATTCAAAATATACTGGGAAATATGATCCTAGTCGTGCAATCGATTTTTCTAAAATACAAACAACGGCTACAAAGTTAAAGAATAATCCTGCTTGAGAAAGTTTTGACTAATAAAATCCTACTTACAGGCGCTGCTGGATTTATTGCTTCTTCCACCGCGAAGTTGTTACTAGATAATGACTTTGAAGTGATAGGTATAGATCATCTCAATGATTACTATGATGTGGGTCTTAAAGAATACAGATTGGCAAAGTTAAAGAAACTTAATGGATTTCAGTTTGTACAATTAGACATAGAAAACAGATCAGGTCTTGATCAATTTTTTCGTAATCATAATTTTTCTGCCGTGATAAACCTTGCTGCAAGAGCAGGTGTTCGTTACTCAATAGATAATCCTTATGTCTATTACTCTACAAATGTTTTGGGAACTTTAAATATTTTAGAGTGTATGAAAGAGAATAAAGTACGTAAACTTGTTACTGCCTCTACGAGTTCACTTTATTCTGGTTTAGAAATGCCATTTGAAGAGTCTATGCCAGTTAGTACTCAGATATCACCTTATGGAGCCTCTAAAAAGGCTGCGGAAGTTCTATGTTATACATATCATAAACTTTATCAAATTGATGTTAGTATACTTCGTTATTTTACAGTGTATGGACCTGCAGGAAGGCCAGATATGTCGGTTCTTCGTTTTATAAAATGCATTGACGAAGGCAGACCCATTGAGATCTATGGCGACGGAACTCAGGCCAGAGATTTTACTTATATTAGTGATATTGCCGAGGGAACACTTAAATCTTTGAAACCACTTGATTATGAAATAATCAATTTGGGAGGTGGTCAAGAACCAACGACTGTCTTAGATCTAATCGAAATTATTGAAGAAAAACTTTCGAAGAAAGCGATTGTTAATCACTTACCTTTTCATGCTGCTGACATGAAAGGGACTTGGGCGAACATCGAAAAGGCGAATAAACATCTCGCATGGACTCCGAAAGTACTACTAGAAGATGGGATTCAAAAAACAATAGACTGGTACAATGAGTACAAAGCTAAGTTATAATTTTTTACAAGATGATAAAGCATTTCTCAGACACCTCGATAAAATCAATCTCTACGACAATGACCATGACTATTTTTATATTGAGCTTTTTGGTGCCATTTTTTCTGTATTAAGAAATAGTTCAAGAGCAGAGCAGTCTCTGTGGTAATTTGTAATCATTTCGACTTTTGCTAGATAACAATTTAAAATAGTTATCTAGCAAAGCAACTTAAATTACATTCTATCTAGCTCTTTACAATCAATCGCCTGAGGCTGGTCGGCATGCTCTCGATATGTTACTGAACAATTGGCTACGATATAATCTACAACTTCATCGTTTTGAATTTTAACCATTTTAATTGTTGCACTGGACTTCATTATTGATTCGCCTCTACTCGCTCGTAATTTACGAGTCGATAAGTTTGTTGCACTGTCAATACATTCTTGCTCATCTGAAAAACCTAAAAAATCATAAGCATCAGCTGCTTCATAACAAATACTCTTTAAAACGATTTCTTCTTGCTCGTTAGCAATAACAGTAAAAGATGTGAGTAAAGCAGTCATAAGGATTAAAAATTTCATAAAGACCTCCCAGTCGTTTCTCAATTACAATTGCTAAATAACATAAGGAAATAATACCGCAATCATATTTGTAATATTTTCAGATATTTAACATATTCCTATTTATAGGGATGAACATTTTTGGGCTTGCAAACTAGGAACAGAGACCAACCATGACTTTAATCATACAGGGGAGCTCCCTTCAGTAATGTGTTACAGCTAGGACATATTCTCGGAGTGGGAATATCTATATCGGGTAAGCACTGTTCCCTTGGCATGTTAAGTAGCCATTGGAATCTTTTAGAAATGAGCGCTGATAAGTTCTGGGCCTTCGGTCCATTATGGTCATAACCTCAGGTTTCTTCATCCTGGCAAACATCAAATGCAATGCTGTCAGCTCCACATTGGTGAAGATTTACCAAGTCTGATAATCTGTCATAGTAATCCAATAGTAAAATTTGTAGTGCCAGAAATGGCCAAATAAAAATTAAATTTGCTATCAATTGGCCAATAGCGCCTTTTTATAACCAAAGTGGTGTCAAACTTCAGGAGCTAGACAGCAATACCTTTATTTCCTGTCAGACTTAAGGTGTCTAATTCGCCTCTATCCTCGAAAAAGTTTGAGAAGATTATAATGCGGCGAAGCCAGGTTGGTTTATGCAAATACTGACCTATATCAGGAAACAATAGTTGGACCTTGTAGTTATAGTTATATCCTATTCTTGTATAGTAAATAAATATTATCTTAGTGTAGAATTTTCTCCTAACATTAAAAAACTAAGAAAAGTTAATTTAACAGTTCAGTAGATATAACTGAAAATAATTCAAAAACAGGAGGAAAGTATGAAACTAAGAGCACTTTCTCTACTTGCCTTAACGGCATTAGTAGGGTGCGCTTCAACTTCTTCTGAAGACGGTAAATCGGGAATGATGAACCACTCTCAGAAGGCAGGGGTTGCAAAGTCAAATCAATTTTGGTGGCCTAATCTTGTCGATTTATCACCACTTCGTCAGCACACTGCTGAGTCGAACCCAATGAGTAAGAGGTTCAACTACGCTAAGGAGTTTAAGAAATTAAACTTAAAAGCAGTTAAAAAAGACATTACTAAAGTTATGAAAACTTCTCAGGATTGGTGGCCGGCAGATTATGGTCATTATGGCCCATTCTTTATTCGTATGGCATGGCATAGTGCTGGTACATACAGAGTTTCAGATGGACGTGGTGGTTCAGCTGGTGGACAAATGAGATTTGAGCCTCTTAATAGTTGGCCAGATAACGGAAACTTAGACAAGGCAAGAAGACTTCTTTGGCCAGTTAAGAAAAAGTACGGGAAAAGACTTTCGTGGGCCGACTTAATGATTCTTGCTGGAAACGTAGCACTTGAAGATATGGGATTTAAAACATTTGGTTTTGCCGGAGGACGAACAGATGACTGGCAAGCTGATCTTGTATATTGGGGGCAAGAAAGAAAGTTCCTAGCAAGCAAGAGACATACAAAAGGCGGGAAGCTTAAAAAGCCATTTGGTGCAACTCAAATGGGATTAATTTATGTAAACCCTGAAGGACCAGGTGGAAAGCCTGATTTTTCTCTTGCAGGGAAAGCAATCCGTGAGGCATTTGGAAGAATGGCCATGAATGATGAAGAAACAGTAGCTCTTATTGCTGGTGGACATACATTTGGTAAAGCTCACGGAGCTAAAAAACCTAGTGGTTGTGTAGTAGGTGCCGAACCAGCAGCTGGAAAACTAGAAGAGCAAGGCTTTGGCTGGAAAAATAAGTGTGGTGAAGGAAAAGGAAAAGATACTATCACCAGTGGTCTTGAAGGTGCATGGACTTCAACTCCAACTCAGTGGAGTATGCAATTTCTTCAATTCTTGTATAATTTTGAATGGCAAAAAGTTGAAGGTGCAGGTGGCGCGATTCAGTGGGAGCCGACAGAAGAAAGCTCTAAGCACTTAGTTCCTGATGCACACGTTGCAGGTAAAAGACATAAGCCAATGATGTTTACAACAGACTTAGCTTTAAGATTTGATCCAATTTACGGAAAAATCACAAAGAGATTTTTGAATAACCCAAAAGAATTTGAAGATGCATTTGCGAGAGCATGGTTTAAGCTTACCCATAGAGATATGGGACCTCGTGGACGTTATATTGGTAAAGAAGTTCCAAGAGAAGTTCTTGCTTGGCAAGACCCTGTTCCAAGAGTTAACTATAAGCTAATTAGTAAAGAAGATGCTTCAAGTCTAAAATCTAAAATTTTAGCATCAGGACTTTCTGTTTCTGAGTTAGTTAGAACTGCATGGGCATCTGCTGCGAGTTTCCGTGGAACTGATATGAGAGGTGGTGCTAACGGTGCTAGAGTTCGTTTAGCTCCTCAAAAAGATTGGGCGGCTAATAATCCAAGAGAATTATCAAAAGTTCTTGGAAAGTTAGAAAGAATCCAAAAAGATTTCAATGCTTCATTGGGTGGAGGAAAGAAAGTTTCTCTTGCAGATGTAATCGTTCTTGCTGGTGCTGCTGGTGTTGAAAGAGCTGCTAAAAATGCAGGCGTGAATGTAAAAGTTGGATTTGTACCGGGAAGAACAGATGCTTCTCAGAAAAATACTATCGTAAAATCTTTTTCTCACCTTGAGCCGAAGGCAGATGGTTTTAGAAATTATTACGCTAAAAATGCACCATTCACACCCATTGTATCACTAATTGATAAGGCAAATATGCTTAATCTAACAGTGCCAGAAATGACTGTTTTGATTGGTGGCTTAAGAACTCTTAACGCAAATGCTGGGGGAGTTAAGCATGGTGTATTTACTAAAAGAACTAGTACATTATCACCAGATTTCTTCGCAAACCTTTACGATATGTCTACTAAATGGGTTAAGTCGTCTGAAGAGGGTCTTTATGAAGGACGTGATAGAAAGTCTAATAAGCTGAAGTGGACAGCAACACCTGTTGATTTAGTATTTGGCTCAAATGCCGAACTAAGGGCAATTGGTGAAGTTTATGCTGCTAACGACGGTAAAAGAAAATTTGTTCAAGACTTTGTAAAAGCATGGACAAAAGTTATGAGACTTGATCGTTTTGATTTAAAGTAATTACTTAACGGCCAGTAGTACTGGCCGGTTTTTTGGAAATAAAAAGGTATAAGATGTATAAGTTGATTTTTATTCTAGTTTTAAGCAGTCTTTCAATCGTGGGAAATGCCAAAGAGTACAAAGTCGAAATGTTAAACAAGAGCAATGGAGAATCAATGGTGTTTAAACCAATGTTTCTGAAGGCTGAAGTTGGTGATATTATTACATTTATACCAACAACAAAAGGGCATACTTCTGAATCTGTATATACTCCGAAAGGTGCCAATACTTGGAAGGGCAAAACGAGTAAAGAGGTAAAGGTTACTTTGAACAAAGACGGTGTTTATATTTATAAATGCAAAAACCATGGTGTTATGGGGATGACCGGTTTAATTCAGGTAGGGAAGCCAGTTAATTTAATAGAATCAAAAGAGTTCTATAATGAGTTTAAAAAGAAGTTCGTGATGAATAAAGACAGGCTAGATAAATTTTTAAATACAATTTCAGATTAAATATCAATAACTTCAATATTTTTCTTTTTGAGTGATGCTACACTTTTAGGCAAGTTTTTTAGAATTTTTTCTTCTAAAGCATCAATAATATTTTGTTTAAGAAAGCTTCTTGAATGAACAATGCTGACCTCTCTCGTAGGTATCGGCTTTTTGAATTGCTTAAGGTTATTTTTAATCTCTGAACTGGGTAGGTTTGAAGTAGCAAGTTCTGGAATTAAAGTATAGCCACGCCCTTTTCTTACGAGGTTCATTAGAGTTTCCATGCTGCCACTAGCAAAGTTTACGTTTTCTAATACGCTAGTGCTTCGGTTTAAGGAACAAATTCTAATAACTTGATCTCTAAGACAATGACCCTCTTCAAGTAGCCATACAGAGTTAGCGTCGAGGTCAGTATCGGAAATTAATTTTCTTTTGTATAGCTCGTGGTTTTTAGAGGAAAAAATATGAAACTTCTCATAATAGAGCGATCTTTCAATGATTTTATCATCATAAAGTGGGGTAACAAGAAGCCCAGCATCAATTTTTTCATCATAGAGAGATTTGATAATATTCTCTGTTTTTAACTCACTTATTTTTAGTTTTACGTCAGGAAATGTTTTTGAGAAGTCTTCGATAAATAGAGGGATTAGATAAGGCGCAACAGAGGGAATAACTCCCAAATGAAAATAACCGGAAACACCTCTCTCATTAGTGCCAATATCTACAAGCTTTCGGCACTCCGAGAGTACGACTTTTGCTCTTTTAATCACCTCTTCCCCTTGAGAGGTTGTGATAATTGGCTTCTTTGAACGATCGAAAATGATTATTCCTAATTCATCCTCAATTTTATGGACTTGGGCGGATAAAGAGGGTTGACTGACATGGCAATCCTCAGCAGCACGGCTAAAATTTTTGTGCTCATCAACAGCAATAATGTACTCTAATTGGGTTAATGTAGGCATATTTGAAGCTCCATAGTCCTATACTCTTCATCTAGTCAAATGATAGTCTTGTCGAATAATAGCTTTAGGCGATGCGTGTGACAAAGGAGCCAGACAATGGCACCTTTGTCTGTCAGGGGGTTTTAGAAATTTTCTGATATTTTCCTCAAAGCATTTAATATTTCAACCTCGTCAAATTTGACAATAAATTCACCTAAGTCATTGCTCTTAATATCTTCAACAAGACCTGGGTTAGATATACTGGTGTTAAATATAATAGGTAAATTTTGAGCTTCTGGAATTTCCTTTATTTTTCTCACCATTCCTAGACCATTTAAATGGGGCATCTCAATATCTGTGAATACAAAGTCGATCTTATCAATATTATTTTTTAGAATCTCGATACCCTCTTCTCCATCATTGGCCATGTAAACCTTAATACCGAGTTTATCAAATAATGAGGTGATTTTCTTTTGAAAAAGCTTTGAGTCTTCAGCAACTAAAGCAGTTAGGTTAGAGAAGACCTTGTTTTCAACAGCAATAGTTCTGGCAGGGCCCAAATCAATCTTTAACTTTTCAAAAATTAACTCAATGTCGAGAAGATTAACAAAACCATCGGGCGTTTTTATAACCCCATTGAATAGTCTCATTTGGGTTGTGTCTAATGCCCCTGGCACAGGTGCTATTTTTGAGTTATCAAAAGTCTGGATTCTTTTGGTTGAGTTTACGATAAGCCCCACGATAATGTTTTGAAACTCACAAACGATAATCCGCTCATGTTGCAATTTAAAATCATGATTTTCTGACTCTTGAAAAAAATGACTTAGTAAAAGTATGGGGACAGGTATTCCTTTTAAGTCGATAACGCCTAAAAATGGGAAATAGTTGCTTGGTAGAGTTTGTAATTCTACATCTTGAACAATTTCTTTTACTTTTTGAATATTGATTCCAAGTTCAATAACACTATTATCTCCAAGGTTAATATCAAAACGAAGAACCTTGACTATATTGCCACTACTAAAATGTTCAATTTTAAATTTTTTTTCCATTTTCTAATCCCAACTTAGTTTAGTTCAGCCACAACTAAGTCTGGTATAAAATAGCGGTGGGGCCTACCATCTATATCTATAATTTCTTCTTTCTTTGTATCTTCGTCAGGGTAACATTCAACTTTAGTTTTTCGGACATTATTAACAACAACCCCGAATACTTTTTTTTCTGTAGTTTCAAATACGACAATTCTCTTATCTAAGCTATTTTCTAAGTCTGAGAGTTTGCAAGAATTATCCTGTTTTTTTTTAGGGCAAATAGGGCACAATATTGGGATGATTTTCCCCCTAAGGTTAATGACACCAACGTGTCCCATAACTTTCCTTGGATAAGGAATAATCTCTTTAAACTCGATAACTTCTTTGACAGAATGAATTGATGAGAAAAACAATGCACCCTCTAACAAAAAGGTGAGTCCAAGTTCATTTTTTAGTCCCTGAGAACTTTCTTCTCCTGTAATAGAGTTTTGTTGCTCCGAAAATATGTTATCAAGCGCATTTTCCATAAGTATAACCTTTCTGATGTTTTGGTTTTAACTCTTCAATAAAATTTAGCATATCCCTTGGATCTAATATGAATACAGGCTTACCACACTCCATAATGGAGACCCCTGATATGAAAATATCTGCTGGGCTAAATTCAGGATTCGGCTTTACAACTAAACTTGTCGATTGATTGATCGTGTCGGCTAGCAAGGCCACCCTTTTATCGTAGAGGTCGATAACACAAACAGATGCTGTCGTTGTGATACCCTCTGTTGTCTTATTATGCTTTTTAATAAAAGAATCCTGTAACTTATAGCACTGGATAAACTCGTCATTGTATTTATACAAAAAGTCCTGACCATTTTTCTTGAGGGCAAATTTTGAGATTGTTTTAGTGTAAATTACAAACTTAGAGTCAAGTGCGTAACTGAGACCATTAACATCAATGATTAAGGCTGAAATTACTGACAACCCTAAAGGAAGTTCAATATTGAAGCTTGATCCTTTCCCAATCTCAGTTTTTACATTAATATTTCCGCCAAGCTGTCCTATGGCCGTCTTTACAGCATCCATTCCCACACCACGGCCAGAAACATCGGTTACTTTCTTGGCTGTAGAAAATCCAGGTTTAAAAATTAAATCAATGGCCTCTTGTGGGGTTTCAACGTCACTAACGTCAAGTCCTTTTCTTTTCGCACTTTCTAAAACCATTTCATGGTCAATACCTTTTCCATCATCTTTAATTGTTATCAAAACATTATTGCCATTGACCTTAGCAGATAGTTCAATTGTTCCTATTTCATCTTTTCCTACTTCCACACGGTCTTTATTACTTTCAAGTCCATGATCCATTGCATTTCTGATAAGGTGAACGAGGGGTTCTGCTAGCTTATCAATGACTTTTTTATCGAGTTTAGTTTCCTCTCCATTTGTAACAAAATTGATCTTTTTAGAGGACTGTGTGGTATATGTGCGAACAATCTTGTCCATCCGAGTAAAGACATTTTTTAAAGATCCCATTCTCATTTCCATAACTTTGGATTCAATTTCATGAATGTTTCTTTTCATGGAGGCATCTAAAGACTCAAAGGTCTGCAAAAAGTTAAGATCCTTTTTAATCCAATTCTTATTTTGCTCAAACAAAAAGAGCATTTGATTTCTAATGAGAAAGATTTCCCAAATATTTTCCAGAGTATCGTTGACCTGTCCAAGTGGGACTCTTAAAACTTCATTTGCATTATTATTTTTTGTTGAGGAGTTACCCTTGGAGTTGTTTTCCTTAGCGACGTTCTCCGTTTTTTCATTTTTACCGGGACTTTCACTGTTTTTCTCGTCGCCTGGCAGAAAAATCCAATTAAATGTTTCGTTGTTTTTAAGCTTTTCTAAAATATGATCTACTGAGCTTGAGGTTTTAGATTCAATCATAAAGATTATGCCCATTGAACCATCTTCTAATTCTTCCTCATGAAGTTTTTCAATTTGAGCTTTTTTAAGGATCTCAATATATTTTTCTGATTTCTCCAAAGGCAGTCGTATTTCAAATAAAGGAATCTTTTTGCTGGTAAGATCCTCAATAACGGCTTCAAAATCACTAATGAATTTTTTAAAGTAATTTGATGTAAATTTGTTTTCATGGTGAGAGTTATCTTCTCCTTCAATCGAGACCTGCGCACCCATTTGAAGAAGCTCTGATTGGTCGTCATTTATCAGAAGGTCTTCTATTATATCAACCTGCTCTTGAATAAAGAAAAGTTCTTTTTCTGTAATTTTTGAGGCGTCCTCTTTGGCCTTGCCCAAGTAAGTTTCAAGCTCATGGGCAACTTTATGGGTGTTGTCTAAGGCAAACATTGAGCTTGCCCCTTTTATAGTATGGATTCCTCTAAAGATTTCATTAATTTGGTCTTGCTTTGATGAGCTTTCTAAAAAATCGGATAGTAAAGAATTAATATTCTGAATAATATCCTTACTTTCCTCTAGGAACTCATTTTTTAGTTCAATATCTTCTTCGTTTCCTTCCACAATTGATCCTCTAAGCAGCCTTTAGCTGTCTTCTATTTTCACCTTGAGGGCTATTTTGATTTTGTTCAGACCCTAGGCCTTCTTTCACTTGCGAGACATCTTCTTTAATCTTCTCAATTACTGTTTTAATCTCCACAAGTGAACTTTGAGTTTTTTCCGAGAGTTTACTCACTTCATCTGCAACAACGGAAAAGCCCTTTCCAGCATGGCCAGCTCTTGCTGCTTCAATGGATGCGTTTAATGCCAAGAGGTCTGTCTTTGAAGCAATATCGTTAATTATTTTAATAATAAGGTCTGCTTCGCCTACTGTCTTTGTAATCTCATCCAAGGCCTTTTTTGTATGGGTAAGTGTGTCTTCCAAATGGCGTACTCTATTTTCTGCGAAGCCATTTGTATTGCATTCCTTATAGTTATGTTTGCTTTGCTCATTTTCTAATTCTGCCATTTTATCCTCCAAATAGCGTAAACCATACAAAAGGTATCGGTATTAACCGAGAATACTTTAGCGTTTTTATTGAGAATGTCTTAGTGATTTTTAATATTTACCGACATCTAGGGTCTCAAGCCAATCCAGAAACCTTTGAACGTCCTTGCCTGTAAAAATAGAGCCATGTTGAGGACAAATCATATCTGGGGAAAGCCGCCTTATTCGGTTTATCCATACTTTTTTATGTTCATTGGAAGGCATCCATCTGATGTGGAATTTTTCCATATATTGGACGTGCTTCTCAAAATCATCAACAAAAAGACTTGAGTCTGCCGGAACTAATGCCGAGCCAATATCACCAGAAAAAAGAATTTTACTGCTAGGATCGTATAAGTTGAGGTTGCCCGGAGAATGAAGAAAGTGGGCCGGAATAATTTTTACTTCTTTACCGTTATTTCCAATAGGGATGGTTAATTCTTTATCTGGAACAATCTCAAAATTATTAGCACACTCCTTGCCAAAATGGGGGATAAAACCTTGCCATACCCAAGGGATGTAGACTTTTGCTTCTGGACACAATCCAAGCCATAAAGGCATAGACGATAGAATGTCAGGGTCTTGATGGCTACAAAGAAGTTTTTTTACATTTTCAAGTCTTATGTTTTCAGTCATTGTACTTAATACACTTGGGAAGATTTCAGTTCCCCCTGGGTCAAGTAGCATGACTTCATCACCACTTATAATAGCATATTCGTTTGTATCGATAATTTCATCAGGTTTATTAGGATCTCGGCCTA
Source organism: Bacteriovoracaceae bacterium (assembly GCA_049599895.1). Taxonomy (GTDB): domain Bacteria; phylum Bdellovibrionota; class Bacteriovoracia; order Bacteriovoracales; family Bacteriovoracaceae; genus JBMYPC01. Next base: position 12,996 of record JBMYPC010000043.1, read on the forward strand.
AAGCGATCCATGCATGGTCGCCATCATCAAATATTTTCCTACTGATCACTTTCCACCTCGTCTTTAATATTAAGACCGCTAAGGAAGCTTTTAGCAAAATCTGTTATAGGCCCCATATTTTTTTCTAAGCAAAGAAATGACTCCTTTACTTTCTCAATAGCTTCCTCCAACTCATTAGCAGTTACTTCATAGTCTGTCTCACCATCTTCTTGGGCCATTTCAATCTTCATATTATTGATTGATATCCATACTTTTTTTACTAAGGTCGTTAACCTGTCTAAAATTATGTTGATTTTCTTGATTTGCTCTAAAGATTTTTTACATGAATTACCCATTTTAAGACTGAAACGATGAATTGCCTTTTCGACAACGGACTTGTCTACACTATTATGAACAAGTTCTTTCGCCTCAAGAAGTTTTTTTCTGTGGGCCTCTACGGTGCTGAATGCGAGAGAGAATTTCGATAGGCTTGTCGCTTGATCAAATAGTTCATTTGTAATTTCTTTGAGATCAATTGAAAGTGTACCAAGCTTTTGGGAGATGGTTATTAGGGCCTGCTCACTGCTTGGGTTTAATTTTATCTTATCTGATAATAATGATGCATTTAAAGAGATTTCAAAAACAGAATCAAAGTATTCCTTGAGTCTCTGAGACTCAAAAAATACTTGATTTGATGATCTATAGAGATTCGAAGTCATAGCTCGTTTAACTTTCCTTTTTCAAAGATGTAAGCGTTCACAGTGTATTTCTTTAGTATTATCTTTTCGGTAATTTTTAGAAATCATTGAGGTTTTGAGGTGCGGTATGGGATATTAGCGAACTCTTTTTTACAAATGACCGACGACGCAGGTTTGGTATAACTTATTTGAGACTCTGCAAAGTGATCCATAGAAAAAACTTAATGCTCAAGAAGTATTTTGATTGCTCTAAGGATAACTTTAATTTGGTTATAATAAAGGCGCTATTGGCCAATTGATAGCAAATTTAATTTTTATTTGGCCATTTCTGACACTACAAATTTTACTGTTGGATTACTATGATAGATTATCCGACTTGGTAAATCTTCTCCAACGTGAAGCTGCTTAAGCTCAACTTTAGACTCTATTTTTCCTGATTTATTTTATCTCGAAGCCTCAGCGAAAGTTTCTTTCAATTCTTTTCTTGATAACAGGAGATGGATTAGCGAAGGCGTTGAGTTCTGAAATCAAGGTATCGGTTGCATGCCCAAACTCATAATTTCCGTCTCGTTTCTTGGGATAAATGTATCCCGTTTTTCGCATTTTTGATCCCTTCGACTCTTTGAATTCAACCTCTCGTACGATAGCGAATGATGACGGAGGGATTGAGAGTGATTTTTCCTCGACGATAACCAATGAGTCTGGATCGCATAAGATTTTTTAGGCTATACGAAAAGTCGAGATCATCCATTTCAAATTCTGGGTAGCTTTTCCAAAGTACTTTAAGTTCTTGATGCATATCTTCTTCTCTCTTTCGAAACTTCCCAAGGTCTCTTAAATGATAGAAGAGAAAGCATTCTTTTTTATCGGTCTCAAGTCCAAGCTCTGTGAGGATGTTTTCGAGAAGTTCGGAGACTGCTTGATAGTTTCGATTCTTGCCATATTGGTTGGCGAGAGAACCTAAGTTTTTAAAAAATGTGTCAATTTTAAATACTAAATTGTCATGGATCGCATAAGTACTGACCGTTGAGTCATTACTTATGTGGATGCATTTTCTGAGAAGCTGGTTTAACAATTCAGTATTGGTAAACGTTGAATTTTCTAATATTCGTGCAATTGTCTCTTCCACTTATCTGTTCCTTACAGATGCATTCCACAAGCGCATTTGTATCCTCGCGATTAACTAAAGAGCTTTGAAAACTCTGGCCTTTTATTTTTCCTTCGTGGTTTCTTTTTACTGAAGTCCGATACTTTTTCTGGCTTGAGAGGATCTTTGATGGGCCCAAATGTCTTTTTTTGAACTTTAAAGTTCTGAGTTTTGGCGATCGATACTTTTAGGGTTCTCCCGTTATGAAGTAAGCCGTTGACATTAGCAATCGCTTTGTTGGCATCTTCTAAAGAGGTCATTTCGACAAAAGCGACTCCCTTGCTTTTATTCTCTTTTCCTTCACGCATAATCTTAATGTTTTTGATGTAGCCATATTTTTTGAAAAGTCCAAGAACGTGGTCTTCGTCTAGTTTATAATGAAGGTTTCCAACATATAGAGAATGGGATCGTGATTTTTGTTTACTCATCACCATAACCTACAGGAAACAGGGAACTTAGTATCCTTAATCTATAATTTATACATGCGACAGTCGAAACTTCGTCTTTTCAGTCGCTTACGCGATATTCCTTCTTTCCTATAACTATTTTTTTAAATTTACAGGTAAGTGATTTGAATATACACCTATAGTTGATTTTAAAAGAGGAGAATCTATGGCAACAGGAACTGTTAAATTTTTTAATGATGAGAAAGGATTTGGATTTATCACTCCAGACGATGGTGGGAAAGATATTTTTGTTCATATCTCAGCAGTTGAAAAAGGAACATTATCAAACGATGAGAAAGTTTCTTATGAAATAGGCGAAGGTGCTAAAGGCCCTTGTGCTGTTCAAGTTAAGTCTATTTAAGGATAAGAGGACAAAGGTGCATGCCTTTGTCCTTACACCTCTTTCTTTAGATTAAGCCTTTAGAATTTCTCCAGCAGTTCTTATCCCTGAAGCAATCGCCCCGTTGATTGAGGGGTCCTCCATGTGATCACCACAATGATAAAACCCATCTTTATAAATTTGATCTTTTCCATAAGCTGGAGAGGTAGGTAACGCTTTTGTAACATTATAGCGCTTGAGATGCCGAAAGCTTGATCCCGGAAACCAGGTTGAAAGCTCTTTCTGAACAATTGAAACATCTGCATCATAATTTTCCTTCAATAAGTTTACAGAAAAAAGTTCTTCACTATTGCTGCCTTTATACTCAGGTGCAACAACAGAAAGAGGGGCGATGTGATTGATGAGACCGCTTTTTCGTCCTTTGAGATAAAGAGAGGGCTGCTTTAATTTTAAATTAGAGACAAAATAATCTGTTGTCACGGGATTGAAGTCATTGCTTTTATCAGCATAAGCTTTTACGACGATATCGAATTCTTCTCCATCAACTGATGTTGAATTGAATGATTCCACTTTATGATTCAGCTTAAATAAAACTGAAGGGAGTTCTTCTTTGATACTCAAGGGCAGCTGATGCATACCTTTCGCCGGTAAACAGGCGGGAGACTTTGAAAATATATGAAAAAGAAAATGAAAAAAATGGGCGGGAGTCATCAGCTCTCTTTCGAGAAAAACTCCGGAGAAGAATGGACGAAAGAAGTTTTCGATGATTTCAGTACTAAAGCCTAATTCGATGAGATAATCATATGTCGAAAGCTTCATTGAGGGCTTAGAGGCAATTTTTAGTTTGAGTATCGAGATCTTATCCTTAAAGCTTCCAATCGGGGCCATAAGAGTTGAAAAGAAGGAACTTGGTTCTCTGATTGGGTCACCTACATAAAAAAACTTCTGGTCCTTGTAAATGTTGGCGCCTGGAGTGAATTCTTTTAGTTCTAATTTTTGATGGTTTAAAATTTTTGCAGCAATGGGATAACCTGGAAGATAAACCTGGAAGCCGTGATCTAAAGTGTAGCCTTCGATATTCGAGCTATAGACTCGTCCTCCTACTTCTGGGTTTTGATCATAAATCGTGATTTTGTTTTCTTGAGATTCTAAAAGTGTTTTGGCACAAGTTAATCCAGCTAGCCCGGCTCCAATGATCGCGATTGATTTTGTCATATATTAGTCCTGTTTGAAGCAATAGGTTCATTATAAGAGATTTTTTATTCTTTGAGGTGATGTCTCTGGATCGTATAACTAAAAATATAAGGGGGGCTTGCCTTAGAAAGGGAAAAACTATGCTGAGAAGATCTCCCAGCATATTACTAAGTTTTGAGAAATGAAATGGGCAAAAGAGTGTGGTACTTTTGCCCCTTTATTTTTGGGTCTTACCAGCGGTTTCTTCCACCACCACCACCAGAGTTTCTTCTTTCTTGTGGCTTTGCTTCATTAACACGTAGATTTCGACCATCGAACTCTTTACTATCTAAGTTTGTAATTGCTTCTTCAGCTTCAGCTGGGCTTGCCATTTCAACAAAGGCAAAGCCTTTGCTTCGACCAGTATCTCTATCTGTGATAATTTTACATGATTTAACTGATCCAAAAGCTTCAAAGTGCGACTTTAGAGTGTCTTCAGTTGTGTTAAAAGATAAGTTTCCGACATAAATTTTTGAACTCACAATAATCTCCTTGCAGTACAATTTTAAATAAGATGAATTGAACGAGAGAAAATTAGAAAGACAGCTTTTAAAGAACTCAAGACAATTGTAAGCACTTCTAGCACTAATATTGATACAAAGCAAATCCCTATGGGGAGTTGCTGTTTCTAACAATTTAAGATACTTATTGAGAACACTTAGTCTTAATTGAGTTGAAGATCTTTTTTCTTTTTTAATTCTAGCGAAATTGAAAGGAAAATATGGACCACTCAAGAGAGATTATCTTCAAAAAAGAGACCTATCAAGAAGTAGAGGGTCTTCATCCTCGAGTTCATGCCAAAGAGCTAGATCGAATATTTGGATATAAAATTCCAAAGATCGAAGAAAAGCTCAATCAGAAATATAGAGTTTATTACCAAGCAAATGATGAGAGTAATAGGAAAAAGCATTTTGAAGGAACTCAAACTTGGATCGGTTTGCATCCCCAAGTCCTTCAAACTCCTTACAGTGAAATATTAGCTTGTTTTCAGTTTTTAAAAGATGAAAATGTGGAGTCAATTATCGATATTGGATCCGCCTATGGAAGAGTGGGGCTTGTCAAAAACTGTTTATTTCCAGATGCAGAGTTTCTTGGCTATGAAATTCTTAAAAAAAGAGAATGTGAAGGAAATAGAATTTTTCAAAAATATGGACTGAATAATTGCAAGATCCTCAATGAAAATGTTCTAGATGATAACTTTGAACTCCCTGATGCTCAAGTCTATTTCATTTACGACTTTTCTGAATACAATGATATCTGCACAATTCTCGATCTTCTTTCCTTGAAAGTCGGACGTTTGAAATTTTTCTTAATCTCCAAAGGCGAACAATTAGATTTTTTGATCAGTAAAAAATATAGAGATTTTTGGAAGACTCATAGTTTAGTAAGTATTGGCGATTTGAAAATCTATCAACCAGGATGAAAACTTGAAATTGTCAGAGAAGTCTTTGCTACTATTTTTAAAGGGATCGGAAAGAGATTTTTTGAAATTAAACCCGATACAATTAGCGGACTTCTTTGTCATCTCAGCTTTTTTGTCAACAGCCACAGAATATATCAAAGAAGAAAGTTGGCTTCAGGATAAACGGAATTCACTTTCATTTGAACAAAGACTTTTGCAATTTTTAAACTGTGATTTAAAGAGTCTATCCTTTTTGAAAGAATATCTTCTATCTGAGGGAGTCGAAAAATTAAAATCTATTAAAAAGAGATCTTTCCTTGCTCAACAGAGATCTTTAGAAGTCATTAAAAAAAATAACTATGAAAAGCAGAAAGGATTTGCAGTTCAAGCATTGCAAGTGATGTTGGAATATTTCATCGATGAGGAATATGCACAAAAAAACCAACTTCAAAGTGATGGGCATGTTGGTCCAAGATTATACCGGACATTTGATATGCTTGATGATGTTTTCAACTTTGATTACGAAGCAGAAAGAAGCCTTGAAAATAATTTTGAAACCAATGAAAGGCTTTACCTTGGTTCTGGTGTTGGGGTCCAATCTGGTTATTCTACGATATTACTCGCTTTAAATCACATCAACCTAAAGCCTGGAAGCAGTGTGGTCGACTTAGGTTCAGGTTATGGAAGAGTTGGGCTTGTTTATAGTTTGTTACGGCCTGACTTAAACTTTTTGGGGTTTGAGTATCATCCTTATCGCGTAGGTATTGCGAATAAAGCGAGTCAAAACTTAAACCTTGATAAAAATCTAAAGTTTATAACCCAAGACTTGTCTCTCAGTTTATTTAAGATTCCAGATTCAGATGTTTATTATCTTTATGATCCTTTCACTGACGAAAGTTATGACTATATTCTTAATCAAATTGTAGAAATTAGTAAAAGAAGAAAAGTCATAGTCATTACAAAAGGAAATGCTCGAAACTGGTTAACAAAAGTCTCTGTTGGTAATTCTTGGCCTGAACCTCATTTAATTGATAATGGAAACCTTTGTATCTTTTGTTCTCAGTAAGGTCATACATCGATTAGTCTAAAAATTGTCTTGAGAACTTCAATAAAGTTGCTTTAGGCGAGGAGAAAAGATGTCTTATAATGTAAAGGTAAAGCCCTTTAAAAGCATTCCTGGGAGCTTTGCTCCTCCTAAAGATCTTTGTGAATAAGTCCCTGTGGAAACCATTGTTTCTGAAAACTCTGTCACTTCCTCAAGATCATCTCCAAAAATTTGATAAAGAGTTTCATCAAACCTTAGGTCTTTAATTGGGCCAACAACTTTTCCGTTCTCAACTTTTAAACAACCAAATCGAGTCATCCCCGTGAGACGGGCGTTATTTTTATCAGACCAGTTCAGATAATGAAGATCAGAGACATAAATTCCATCTCCAAGTTTTGAGAAGATTTCATCTCTTTTAAGAGTCCCTGTTTGAATTTCAAGTGAACGTGGAGCTTCAGAGCTATCGGCTTTATTAGATTTTAACCCATATTCTTTTTCTGTTTCTTTTGAAACTAAAAGATTCTCAAGCTTGCCATTAATGACGATTGGAAGTTCATCATCTGAAACTTCTCCCCATTTGTTAAAACGGGGAGTGACTCCCATCTTAAAGTTCTCTTTCATAGAAAACTTCTTCGAGAGAAACTTTCTCTCATCCTTTAAGTCTGAGAGGGGACATTCACCTTTTTTATAGGCGCCACCACTGAGAGCATGCCAGCTAAGCATTGATGAAATCTCATTGACCGCACTTGGAGCGAGATAAACTCTGTAGCTACCAGGTTTCAGCTCAACTTGTTCAATGTCCATCACGGCAAGAGCTTCTTTTGAATTATTTAAATTAATAAGAAATTCGTCTTTACTAAAATGTGATCCAGCATAGTTTCCTTTGATGGCCTTTTCTTTAGCTGTGTAAAGAGAGTAATCAAAGAAAAAAGACTCGGTTTCAAACCAATGGTTTTGACCTAGACTATTGGCCATTGCTCTAATGACAACTCCCGAGGTGAGATACCCAGCAAGGTCAAACCCTGAAGTCGTTTCTTTAACAAGACCTATGAATTCCTCGGCACTAGGAAGCTCTCCATTAATAACGGTGTTACTTTCTTCTCCCTTTGTCGGCATCACAATATGGGGATCGTCAGGAAGGGTTTTCACTTCACTTTGAAGTCTTTCGAGGTTGACCTTAAGAGCTTTTTCATTTTGCTCTTGGTTGAGACTTAAAGGCATGGTGAGACTTGTTGTTTTTCCATTCCAAAAGAGACTAAGTACGAGATCACCTTGCTCGACTTTCGTGCCTTGACGGACTTTACCACTATTAAATCGAATGAAATTTGTTTCTTCTGCTGAAAGTTCTAAGCTTAGCGTTTCATCTTCGTTTAAGTTCTTAAAAAGAAGAGTAGAACTTGTATTAAATATATCTTTCCAAATTGAACTCATAATTTAAGCTCCTCCAAAAACATCAATGTCTGTAAATTTGCAGGTTGGGATTGCGTGCCCAACGCGGATGATCTGATTCGGTTCACCTTTTCCGCAATAAGGAGATCCCCAAATTTCAAAAGTCTCTTTGTTACCGACATGGCTTAAGCTATTCCAAAAAGGAACAGTTGATGAACGGTAGTTCGGGTTTTTAACAACACCTTTAATTTCACCATCTTTTATAAGCTGTCCATACTCACAACCAAATTGAAACTTGTTTCGATAATCATCAATGGACCATGAACGGTTCGTTTGCATGAGAACGCCATTTTCAGTGGATTTAATCATTTCATCCATTGTTGATTCACCTGGCTCGATATTGATATTTCCCATACGATCAATAGGAGCGCGGTTCCAGGATGTTGCTCTCATTGTGCTGACACCTTCAAGACCGGAACGCAATTGAGATTCAATTCCACCAATTCCTCTTTTGAGAAGTCCTTTTTCAATAAGATATTCTTTAGTGGCAGGGACACCCGTATCATCAAATTTAAATGAGGCCATCTCGCCTTCAAGTGTAGGGTCAAAGGTGACATTAAGAATTTCTGGACCGTACTTTAAAGAACCAAAGTCTTCAGGTGCTACAAAACTCCATCCAGCATAATTTCTTTCATCGCCTAAGATTCGATCAAGCTCTAGAGGATGACCAATTGATTCGTGAACTTGAAGATATAATTGATCGGGACTTAAGATGAGATCCATTTTCTCACTAGGACAATCAGGGGCATTTAAAAGTTCATGAAGTTCTTTAAGAATTCTCTGGGCAGAAGCTTTTAACTCACCTTCATCGAGAGATTCTGCACCCCATTGGCGTCCGGCCATACCTAGAGATCTTTTTTGAATAAGGTCATCTTTTTTTCCATTGGCGTACATATCTTTAGTGACCATGCCAAAGTTTTGGGACCATCTGGATCCATTGGAAGTCATATAGTTGATATGAGTATCTGTGATCATGGCCCACGCGCCGGCTTCAATGACAGCAGAGTCATCTCCTAAAAGCTTACTCACATCAATTAACCTTTCAGAAACAAGGGCTGCGTCTAATTCAGTAAGTGGTTTTTGAAAAGATGATTGATACTCACCAGTACTTGTAGGCCTTGCCTTTAAGTCAAAGTTAGTAAGTGGATTCATTGCGGTGGCCTTGGCCATTTCAAGTGCTTTAGCACAAGCTCTTTTGACCCCTTCATTAGTGGTGTCGTTAGTCGCGCCGTAACCGATTTGACCATCAATCATCACTTCAACCATTAGGCCTTGGTCGAGATTCGTGCTATTTTGTGCAACTTTGCCATTTCGTGCCATGCGAAATTGGGTTCCCTCTCGATAATCTCTTATGCCCCACCATTCGCAGCCGGCAAGGGAGCTTTCGAGCGTCTTTTTAAAATCTTCTAATTCGTATTGAGTAACCATAGATTCCCCTAATTTTATCCAACTAGCATAGACTGATCTTCGCAAAAGGTACATTGTCTCTGTTATCATCAGGAGACATTTTTGCCGCTTTCATCTGATGTACAGGTCTTTCCTAGGTATTTCTTTACCTCATGACTAATTTATTCGGATTATTTAAACTCCCATTTTTATTCACCGAATGGAATAATATGAGACTATTTGCTTTCATCATATTAGTTCCATTTTTAATTGGATGTGCCACGACACCCCCTAGGAATAAGAACAATGCCTGTATGATTCTTATGGAAAAAGATGAGTGGGTTGAACCGTTAGTTAAAGCATCAAGAACATGGGGAATTCCTAAGCACACGATTCTTTCTATTATTTACCATGAGTCCAAATTTATTTCCGATGCCAAACCCCCCAAAAGAAGATTTTTAGGAATGAGGTTCTTTGGAAGGAGAATTTCATCAGCCTATGGTTATTCCCAAGCCTTAGAAGGCACTTGGGAAGACTATAAAAGAAATACGGGTAATAGTTTTGCCAGTAGAACGAACTTCGCTGATTCAGTGGATTTTATCGGTTGGTATTTAAACCGAGCAGTGAGGATCTTAGGAATATCACCAGTCAATGCTTATGAACTTTATCTTTCTTATCATCAAGGAATCGCAGGTTTTAAGAAAAAAAGCTATCTTCGAAAACCAAGGATTCAAAACTATGCTCGTGGCGTTCAGAAGACGGCCTTGATTTATAAAGCCCAGATTAAATCTTGCTCATAACTTCATCATTTGCCATAATTTTAGAGTGAAAATTATTGAACCAAGACCAACCTGTTACAAATGTTATAGGCCTAAGAAAGCCTGTTTTTGTGAATCAATAGAACCTTTAAAAACCACATTTGAATTTCGAATATTAATCCACCCTAAGGAAGCGAGAGTTGGTCATGTAGGGACGGGGAGAGTCGCCAATCAGGCCCTTTTGAACTCAAAGATTATCATTGATGCAACTTTTGATAATAATAAAGAGGTTCAAGAAATTTTGAATTCAGATGAGTTTTTTCCCATGGTTCTATACCCTGGTGAGAACTCTCATAATATCTCTCATGATAGCTTTCCAGAGAGTTACTTTGAAGGAAAAACGCCTCTGATTTTTATTATTGATGGAACTTGGCCCTGTGCTAAGTCGATGATGAGAGACAGTAAATGCCTTCATGGTCTTCCTCGAATCAGCTTTGATTCAAGTGTTGAGTCTAAGTATTCAATTCGTCATCAACCGGCGAAGTATTGTTT
>JBMYPC010000044.1:0-23161 GCA_049599895.1 Bacteriovoracaceae bacterium
GGTCATATCTCTAGTTTTTTTCATTAACGCAATCACTGAAAGTGTCTGGCACTTAAAAGCAGAGACTTAAGTCTAAACCAACATAATAGCTTGCAGCCTCAGGTCTAAAGAAAAGGTATTCAACCTCTGTTCCCTGTCTCTGAGCTTCAGATTTTTGATAACCGACTCTCACTCCCATATTTTTAGAGATACTATAGGAACTATAAAGATCGACAACGTAGGAACCTGCGGTTTGGTTATTATCAGAAACATCCTTTTCACTTCTCTCTTCCCAATCAAGCCTTAAAACATATGATGCTCCAAAGCTTAACTTATCAGTGGCGCTATAACTTGCGGCGAAGATACCACCAATACCATAGCGCTTATTTTTTCTTTGAGAATCTGGAGAAAATTTAAACTCATTAAAATAATAAGCAGCGAGAGGAATAAAAGTCAGTCTCACTTCTTTGTCTTTACCTAGAGAAGTTCCCATATAGAGTCTTCCTTCATAACGAGTAATTCTTCCGTTATCTTTTGATGCATCAGAAAAAGGCAGAGTCATCGTCGATCGGTAAGTAAAGTTCTTATTAAAAGTGTAGTAATGAAAGAGGTATGTATCGGTCGCTTGGACTTTGTCTTCTCCCGCTTCGACTTCACTTGGAAAGATCGCATACTGCAAGGCCTTAAGTTTTTGTTTATCATTTAACTTATAAGTAAAGTCAAAGGCGACATCTGTAGAATAGCTTGCTTCTTTTTTCACAGGGAAGCCTCTATCAATGGACATCGCTGCAGAATAAGCTTTTGGCTTTTCTTTTTTAGCAGTAGCAGTACTTGTGGAGGCGTGTGCCATCCACAAGTTATTTAAGCTTGAGAAAATTAGAAGTACTAGAAATCGACGAAGCATAACCTCTCCCCTCACTATGATTAGTCGTTGTTTCTTTGATAGATTCTGTAAAGTTCAACAAAGTCTTTGATACTACTGATGATATTACCATCATCAAGATCACTTGAGATATCTGATAGAGCGGCATAGGCGTACTCACTCTCAGAGTTTTTGATCATGTAATAGCTCCCCTCAAAGAAGACATAACCAATCTCATCACCAATTGAATAATCAAGATCAAGAGACTGAGTAAGCTTGTGAGACTTAACAACTCTCTCACCGTTAGTCACATCAATACCAAAGAGATCTCTAAAGTCCATTGGTGAGAACTTTCTGATTTTAAGTTTATCAAGTAGGCCCTTAGTATCTTCGTTATAAGCGTTACTTGCGTTATTGGCGTAAATTGATCTTACAAACCCAAGAAACCAGATATCCATATCAACTCGGCTAACAACATTGTTCTGCATGGCCTTATCAACAAAGTTCTTAAGTTCGACTTCATCGCCATAGGCCATATAAGAAGCGTAGCTCATCTGGGCACTTGGGTTATAAGCAAACGAATCATCACCTAACATAAAGATTGCCGCGTAAACTTTGTCATCAATGATACCAATCTGCTCGACAGCACCAGGTCTATCAGAGAAGACTGTTCTCCAAGGTCTTTCAGCTGATGATTGCTGAAGTACAGCGTTGTAAAAAGCCAGAGAAAGTTTAATCGCTTCAAAGAACTCTGCTCTAATCTCTGTTTTAATCTCAGTCTTTCTCTCTTCTGAAAGAGACTTGTCGCTTAGGTACTTATCAATGTGGTGATCAGCATAAACAGATCTCCAAAAGATAAGGAATCTTTTGATGTCGTACATCGTTCTAAAGATTCTTCCTGTGTAAGAGCGAGTGTCCCAGAAAGCTCTGTTAAAACGAAAGTTTCTTCTTGAGAATGTTCTTTCGTAGTTTTCAATGATGTTCATCACGATTTGAGTTGGAGTTGTTCCGTGATCCCAAGTGTTACACATAGCATTTAGTACTCTATGCTCATCAGTACAGAACATAAATTTCTTTTCACTGATGATGTCACCATTTGAATAAGCATAAAGAAGAGCCGCTTTATCGTAATCACCCCAATCATGATTCGCGTGAACTTCATCCATCAGTCCCATGTAATCCATAACTGAAGACGTTCTTCCTGGACGCTCTTTAATGACTGTTCCACCATTTTCACTTGGCTCTTCAGTAACAACCGACTTGATATTTTCCTTATCGATTGATCCATAGAAGTTATGTCTTAAGTTGAGCGTATGTCCAAGTTCATGAATCGAAGTGGTATAAATCGATGTATAAATGATATCTTCGATATCTTTCCCATCGATGACTGACTTAGTTGCTGCACTTACAGCATCCTCAACACTTGTCTGGCAATGTCCTTTAATCCCTCTTTGTTGAATGAGCTCTTGAAGCTTCATCCCGTGCTTAATGTCGTCAGTCATTCTTGTTAACTCATTTGAGTCTTCAAGCTCTTCAAAGTGTCTAATCTCTTGTGCTTTCTTAAGATACTTCTTAAGCATTTTGTCTTGAGTGAAGTTAGACTGAGGTGCTTTATATGTGAACGGGTTCCAAACAGGATATCCAAAAGTCTTTTCTCTCAACATGTTCTGAAAAACAGACTGAGTCGTATATTTTTCACCTTTAGTATGAGAAAGCTCTCTTTTCCATGTTGAGGGTTCATTATTTCCAAGGAAGTCCTTCATTTTAGTAAAGAGTGTGCTCTCATAGATCTCATTATTGTTTTTGTACTCTTCTCTGATTAACTCAATGTAAAAACGAAAAGCATAGGTCCAAACATGGATGTTTCCAGAGATAAGCTCACCTGTAAATGGGTTCGAATCACTTGGCCCATACCCTAAAGGAGCAGATGAATCATTTTCCTCAACAACATTGATAAATGAATAACGAAGATCTCCTAACTCTTTAACTTTCCCGTTGCCATAAGTATTTTCTCTTGCATGAAATCTTACTTTTAAGCCCGCATCAGCAAAGACCTTGTTAGTTTTCTTAAAGATGTCGTGAAACATTTCTTTATATTTTTGTGGAAAGTTTTTTGTGAAGTAGTAATTATGCTCTTTTCGAGGATCCCACTTATTCATGAGAATTTCATTTTCTCTTCTGTGAGTCTCTTTATTAAGATATCCATGATAAGTTTTGAAAAAACCAAAGTGCTTATCAAGAGGATCATTTTCTGCATATCTTGTCTTCGGAAAGCCTGGGTTCTTTTCAAGTTTTCTAAATGAGTAGCGATATTGGACTGTATAAGTCATATCCCCATCCATATATCTTCTTAATGAATCAACGCAGTTTCTGCTGATTTGATAGTCAACGTTGACAACCCAAGACTTATAATGAGCTTCATTTTGAACACTATCGTTAACGACATGAGAAGCAAGTTTTGAATAACATGATGACGGTTGAAATTCAGCAACCGCAGCATTGTCAAAGCTGATTCGAACAAATCTTTTTTGATGCCAAAGTTTGTCCCCATCTTCAACTTCTCTATTTTGAACCTTTCCACCAGATTCAGAGAGTTTGTAATCAACGTAACTAACATCCCATTGGTTATGGATTCTTTCACTCGTGCTTGGCCCAATATGAAGCTCTGAAGCAGAGACAAACTTTAATTTCTTCTCAGTGAACTTAAAGTATCCTGGTTTTGCGTCTGATTGAAGGCCAACAAAACCAAATCCACCATTTCCAGAGTTCTTTACAACAGTTACTTTATAAAGCCAGATATTGGAAAGGTCCTGCCCTGAAGCAGTCTTTAACATGACATGCTTTTTCGATTTCGTTTTAAACGATTTAATCTCGATATCATTAGTCTTTTTTGCTAGAGAAATCTCCTCCTTTGGAAGTTCTTTTGCACAAGAAGCTAAGAGACCTAGGCTTAAAACTACTTTAAATGTTTTACTTACTATATTATTTGCTCTCATTACTGCACCTCTGCCGGGTTAGAATAGATACTAATTGTTTTAAGTTCACGACTTCCAAAAAGGAGCTTTAAACGATAATCAGGAAAATAAATGGAACCGATTCTCCCTGAACCATCCCCTTTTTTGTAAACAATGACGTTACAGTCAGCGGAAAGCTTGTTTTTAACAACTTCACTCATCGCCATATCACTCATTCCTGCTTTGATAGGAGCTTCAGATGCAGAAGATCCCATATAACCACAGAGACCTTTAATTTCTCCCATAAAAGAGTTTGTTGAAATCTCTGAAACCTTAAACCCACCGTCTGCAAGTTTTTTAAGACTTAAACCAACACCTAGATCACTGACACTTACTGATGAAACAGCGTGAGTTTCTTTTGTCAGCCCATCGTAAACACCAAACTGAAGGTCATTTTTTGAGAAGGCCACTCTTTGAGTCTCTTCTCCAAGTGTATAAGTCGCTTCTTCACGAGCATTATCAATATCAGAGATCGCCACTGCTTCACCGATATCAAATCCAGCGAAACTTGTAAGAGCAGAAGCTCCAGAGAAATCAATATCAGAAAGCATACCCGCTAAGACTTTTTTATTAATTGTCTCTTTTGTAAGCTTTCCGTAATAAAGATAACCAAATTCACTTAAAAGAGTATTAAATTGAGAGTAGATTCCAAAACCTTTTCCCATTTGCTCATCAACGGCTTCAACACTGATTGAATAAGACTTGTCACTCTTCGTATCAAAAAGATTCTCAATTTTTGTGAGAACTTTATAGCTTGTTTGCATTTCAATTTGAGTCTTTAAAGTCTTCACAAATGATTTTACAAAATCAATCTGATCCGCAGCCTCGAGCTTAGGCTTAAGAGTAAAAGGACTTGCACTAAGACCGTTCAAATCAGCAGTAGCTGGAACAGTACCAACTACAGTCTTTCCCGATGCAAGGTCTTTGGAAATCACAAGTTTACTTTTTCCAAGAATCACTTCATTAATCACTTCCCCATCAGCTGTTGGGATTGGGTTTGTAAAATTTGGAAGAAGATAGAAGTAATTAAGAGTTTCTTCTGCGCTTGGCTTTTTATAGTCTCTGTCAAATTGAGATTTTGAAAAACCAAGATTTACATCTTCGATATCAAGAGAGAATGAAGCTCTCTGAGTATTCATAAACCCTGTCGACTTTGTATTACTCTTAATAAATTCATAAGTTGCACCGACTTTGATTCCTTCTTTTTCAGGAATAAGAAATTCACCATTTAGGATGTCTACAGAAGTTAAGAAATCTCCTGCGTCTTGAGAGTTTGCTAAACGAATATCAGCAATAAGCTTTCTGTCCTTACTCACAAGGAAATAAGCTTTGCCGATGATAAACAGATAGTACTTTTCAAATTGCTTAATCCCACAAGCACCAGCTGCGATACAATCAAAACCGTCTTCTTTATTCTCAACTGCGCTATAGAATTTATTAACGAAAAGCTCTCCATTTGGAGAAGTGCTTGTATTGAAAAAAGCAGAGATATCAGATTGCATTCTGAGGTTTCCAATCTCACCACCAATTTTCATTTCTCCAAGATAGTTTTTATCAAGCCACATAAAAACAGGAACCTTAGGATCTTGCTTTCTATAATAAACAGTCACACCTTCTTTATAACCACTCACCATAGTTCCACCGTTATCGACAGTGAAATCAGCGACTGAAAGAATACTCTGGGCATCTTCCATTGTGTCATCAAAACTTAATCCAGCAGCACCTACTTCGTAGATAATATCTTTTTTAGAATTATTTACTGCTTTTTCGTAATCTTTTTGAGCATCAACAGAATCATCAAAGCCTTTGGTTTTTGTATTCGGCGTAATAATTTGAAATTGATCCTTAGCTGGATTGCTACCGATTTTAAAGTTTTTGCTATTTGAAGGTCTTGCGCTATCACCACCATCAGTTGGCAATTGGCGAACACCTTTTGAACAAGAAACCACAAGACTTAAAATCGCGAGTAGCTTAAGTAGAATTGATACTCTCATGTGACACCCTTATGAAATGTTTCGTGATTAAAAACTTCCTTTCCTTCCCAAGAAAAGATTTATTAAACACTTATGAATGATGGAAAACTGGGTGTCTATTAAGAGGGGGGGGATGTAAGCATGTATGATAATTTGAGTAATTTACGTGGTCATTCTGGGACTGATTGTTGCCAAAATGACCCTGTTTTCACAATATTTTTTCACAAAATAATGTGAAAACAGGGCTTTGATTTTTTTAAAAATTATTCGTCACCGTCGACATTGAAACCTTTCAGTTTGTCAGCAAGTGTCGCTGTTTGAGCAACGTGGACCTTGCTTTGAGCAACAGTGGCATCTTCTGCGTTAGCAACAGCTTTAATTGAAAGAGCAATTTTCTTTGCATCTTTATCAAGAGAGATAACCATGGCCTTTGTTGTGTCACCTTTTTTGATAACGTCTTCAGGCTTTTCAACTCTCTCTTCAGAAAGCTCAGAAATATGGATAAGACCTTCAATTCCTGTCTCTAGTTCAACGAATGCACCAAAGTCTGTCACTCTCACAACAGCGGCTTCAACGATTGTTCCAACAGGTAGTCTTTCTTCAATCTTCTTCCAAGGATCTTCTTCAAGTTGCTTAATCCCAAGACAGAATTTTGAGTTTTCAGAATCAACAGTAAGAACCATTGCTTCAATCTCATCACCGGCCTTGTACTCTTCGTTAAGGTCGACATTTTTCTTTGTCCAAGAGATATCAGAAACGTGAATAAGAGCATCAACCTCTTCATCAAGGTCGACAAAGATACCAAAATCAACAACTGATTTTACTTTCCCTTTAACCTTAGACCCTAATGGATGTCTCTTCTCAATTTCAGTCCATGGATTAGGCAGAAGTTGTTTAATACCAAGAGAAATTCTCTTGTTTTCAACGTCTACTTCAAGAACTTGAGCTTCTACTTTTTCACCAACAGTGTAGTGCTTAACAGGGTTTTTGATATTTCCTGTCCAGCTCATTTCACTTACGTGAATAAGACCTTCGATTCCATCGTCAAGCTCAATGAATACTCCGTAATCTTTAACTGATACGATTTCACCAGCAACTTTAGTTCCAGGAACATATTGCTCACGAGCTTTTTCCCATGGGTTAGGCTGAACTTGCTTAAGTCCAAGAGAAACTCTTTCTTTTTCTTTATCAAATTTAAGAATCTTAACTTCGATTTCATCTGCAACATTAAGAATATTACTTGGATGCTTAACTCGTCCCCAAGACATGTCAGTAATGTGAAGAAGACCGTCGATCCCACCAAGATCAATAAATGCACCGTAGTCAGTGATATTTTTAACAATACCTTTAACGATCATTCCTTCTTGGATTTGTTGTAGGATCTCGTCTCTCATCTTCCCTCTTTCCTCAGAAAGGATGGCACGACGAGAAAGAACGATGTTTCCTCTTTTCTTATTAAACTTAATAACTTTGAATTCCATTGTTTTACCAATGTACTTGTCAAGGTATCTTGTTGGTCTTAGATCAACTTGAGATCCTGGTAAGAAGGCCTTAACACCGATATCAACTGAAAGACCACCTTTAACCTTCGCAATAACTGTCCCTTCAAGAGGTTGACCTGATTCACAAGCATCAGAGATTTTATCCCATGCTTTAAGAATTTCAGCTTTGTCTTTAGAAAGAACAAGGTTCCCTAAGTGTGATTCAAGTTTCTCAAGATAAACTTCAATTTCATCACCTTGTTTTACTTTTAATGTTCCGTCGTAATTCATGAACTCACGAGCAGGAACAAGACCTTCTTGCTTATAACCGATATCAACGGTTACATAGTCAGGTCCAATGTTTACAATTTGTCCCATGAACGTTTCACCTTCGGTGAAAGTTTTGTCCGTTTGGGTTTCAAGTGCTTTAGAAAACTCTGTTTCAACTGTCCCTTCCACATCTTGTCCGAATACGACATCGTACCCTTCCATCCACTTCGGCTTGTTCGTTGTTGTTTCTGTCATTTGAATTTCTCCTTCAAGAAACACCCTCAAAATGAGTTATTAGTCGATATTGGAGTTTCGACTAACAAAGTTGTTTTAAGGACCTCCTACAGTAGGTTCCTTAGAGTTAAATTATTATCTGTAGATTGCGCCGAAGATTACCTAAAATCCAAACCAAAGTAAAGTCTAAGTCTCCGAAAATTATCAATTTGGCTGTGTTTTCGTAAGCTGGCGTATGACTCGTTTTCGCCGTGTGGAAATGTTGGTGATGAGCTTTAAAAGTTCTTTTCCATGAGTTTTTGTCTGGAAGTAAGCTTCAATTTCCGGAGAGCTTTTCGTAAGACTTAGTTTCAATGACTTATGATGGTCTTTAAGCTTTGACACACCATCCCTTAAGCCTCGAATGTCCCCTCGTTTGAAACTCAATGCAGACTTTTGAAACACTTCAATAATCTCAGAGTTGTATGACGAACGCTCTGCTATGGAGGGGTTACCTGATAATAAGGCCTGAGAAAAGAGGTCGTTATAACCAGACTTAAAATTATAGATCAACCAAACATCAACAAACTTTGAGAGATCCTCCATAGAGAAAAACAGTGGCACATCAATAAGAAGCACAAGATCCTCAAGCCCAAGATCCATTAGGGCCCTTCTAAGCTCTGAATGGACCCTCCTTGAGGTCCACTTCTTAGAAGAAAGGAAGATCACTTTCTGCTTTCGCTCTTGAAGAAATTCTTCCACCAAAGAATCCAGGATGGGCATGAGCTCATCAACCGATTCCACTTGATTGTCGATGAAGCAGCCAATCTTTTGAAACTTTTGAAGTTCTTTTAAAGGAATTCTTTCAAGAAATTCAGGGTTTCCTGAAGAACTGTAATCGCCATCATAAAGAGGACAAGTATTGAGCACTTCTGTTTTTAATGCTGAAACTTTAAAACGAAATTGAAGTTCATGGGCAAGATAGTTTGAGCGAGTAATGAACTCATCAATTCTGCCAAGGCTTCTTTTGGTTATGCTTTTCCTGAAACTATCAAAGCACATCACAATGAATGGGGTTTCAGGAAGCCTTGTCATCACCCAGTTGATGGTCTGAATTTTTTCATCTCCGTAGAGAATCACAAGATCAATATGATTCTTGCCTATGAATTCTTGAAGCTCGCTTCGAACTTTTGAATTGAAAAACTTAATTTCTTTGAGATCATCGTTGGTATGAGTGGTAATTTCTAACTCTTGGCAAGCTTGTGTGATAAAGCTCTTCTCAAGTCCCCAGAAAAAAGGTTTTGTTCCAGCTTTTTCGAGCTCTTTAAGCTCGTTTAATAACGTTCTTTCAATAGGACCAAAGCTTTCTGAAAAAGATGTGAACAGGATGTTCATTCTTTATTTCTTTCCTTCCATATAATCAAAAAGCTGGCCTTCAATTGAGCCTATTTTGATTTTGGCTTGAAATTTAAGAAGCTTTCGAGTGTCATCTTTTGAATACCAAAAAACAATATCCCCTCTTTTCTTAAGCACTCCTGGAAAATGTGTTTCTGCCTTCACTCGAATAGCCGGAACATCTTTTTTCTTGTAGACGATAGAATCATTTTCATCCACAACCTCAAGTTTGATAATCCAAAGTTTGGCCCTCGTCGCCACCGGAAATTGATATTTATCGCCAAGTTTTAACGGAAGTCCTCTGACAAACATAAGGCTGGAGAAACTATCTTGTAAGTAAGTTGGAATGATATTTTCTTTATAGTCTTTCTTTTCTTTTCCTTTCTTAAATCTTCTGTACCAAAAATAAGTCTTTCTTTTGTCGTGATCAAAAAGCTGAAGGTCGTCCACATCTTGAGAGCTTTCTCTTTGGACCAGCTTGTACTTTACGGGTCTAAAAGATTCGAGATCAACAATACTTTCAAGAGTATCATTGAGCTCATAGACCATGGAATAATAGCTTGCAGACTTAAGGTTCACTTTAAAATGGACAGAAGGCTTCCCTGCCACTTCCACAAGGCTGTCTGTATTAATATGAATATAACCGGCTTTAATTCCAAGATACTTCACTTCAAACCGATGGGATTCCCCCACAAAGAACTTGGGAAAGAACTTTTCCCATACCTTTTCAGAGATTTTGTCATAACCTTCGTATTGTTCTCGAAGCTTCTTAATCCTCTTTTCTTCTTCTGTAAGAGGCTTATTCTCGATTTTTGCGGGCTCTTCTTTTTTAGCCGCTTCAGGTTTTGGTGTTTCTTTGACTTCTTTTTTCGCGACCTTCTTTGGCTTAGTTTTTTTCTCTACCTTTACTTTTTTTTCAACTTTTTTTGTTTTCTCGGCGTTTTGCTTTTGCTTTCTTTTAGAGATAACTTTCTTAGGTGTAATTTTCTTTATTTCAAACTTTTCAATATTAACATTGCTATTTTCTTTTGGATTAATAAGCTTTTTTTCAATATCAGTATCAATTGATTCAATCTCAACTCCGTCACGAATAGTTGAGCATCCATAAGAAAAAAGAAATAGTATTAATACGAGCTTGAACTTATGCCAAACCATCACAAACTCTCCTAAGTTCATTTTTGAACTCTTCTTCACCACTAGTGAAGTTGATATCAATTTTGCAATAAGCAAAGTTTAAAGGGTGTTTAATTGAAGACAATTTCACAAAGTCTTTTTCGGTTGTCACGACAAGGATATCTTCTTTTTTTTGAAATTCTTGAATCTTATCAAGATCATCTTCTGTATAAAAATAATGATCAGCGAAAGCAAATTTCTTAACAATAACGCCTCCAAGATGATCGATCATATTGTAAAAGCTTTTAGGAGAAGCAATTGCTGTAACTGCACAAACTCTTTTTCCCTTTAAGAAGTCCCCTTCACCAAGCTTTTTATTGTCTTTGTCATAAACTCCATCGGGAACATAGCAAAATTCTGCAATTGGGACTTTTCGGGGAGCATGTTTAAGGATCAGCTGTTTAAGACCTTCAACTTTCTCTCGAGTGGTTTGATCAGTTCTTCCAATGAGAATAAAATTTGAATCTTTAATCGCGGTTAGGCCCTCTCTTAGGTAGCCAAGGGGTGGTGTATGATAACGAGAGAGTGGCATCAGAGCATCGAATAAAACAATATTCATATCTCTTTCAATTTTCAGATGTTGATGTCCATCATCGAGTAAAACCACATCACCATCAACTTTATCAGCAGCGTAGATCAGATTATCCACTCTTTTTCGTCCTACGATGACGGAGCCTTTTTGAAGTCTTTCAAGAATCATCATCGCCTCATCTCCAATATCTTTGGCAGATGCACGCTTTTTTTGAAAGTGACTAAGGATGGCGTAGCTTTTTTCTTTTTGGCTTTTATAGCCTCTCGTAAGAATGA
The DNA here is from genome assembly GCA_049599895.1 of Bacteriovoracaceae bacterium. Taxonomy (GTDB): domain Bacteria; phylum Bdellovibrionota; class Bacteriovoracia; order Bacteriovoracales; family Bacteriovoracaceae; genus JBMYPC01. The sequence continues at coordinate 11,168 of JBMYPC010000044.1, forward strand.
TTGAGCTTTGCTCCCTTTTATTAATGAACTCAGAGAGCCACATAATAAGAGGAGTTTTTCCTGTTCCCCCAAAACTAATATTGCCAACCGAAATTACCGGATACGCGAATCTCTTAGAAGAAAGGACTCCTGTATTATAAGCGAGTCGCCGAACTCTATAAATAAGCTCCCAGAGAAAGCTTATAGGTGCAAATAGTTTGTTTTTCAGTTTTTTAAGAATGAACTTCATAAACCTTCTCAACTCGCTCTGATAAATAATCTCCAAGGGAGCTGACCTCTCCTTGAATGAGTTTTTTTGTTTTTTCTAATTCATGAATCAAAAAAGTGTAAGCTTTTGAATCATCAATCCAATTCTCTAGAATTTTTATAATTGTATCCACTTCAACATCATCTTGAATGAGCTCTGGAAAAAGCTTCTGTTCATGAATAATGTTATTAAGAGAAATAGGTCCTTTATAATTTACAAAACATTCATAAATCGCCTGATTCAAAAGGCTAGATCGATAACAGACAACAGTGGGAAGCTGAAAAATTCCGCAATTTAGGGTTACAGTTCCACTTGCAGCAAGACAAAGGTCTGCGTTTTGAAGAGATTCGGTCAGGTCCTCTTGACCAACAATTTCATCCACTTCGTTTAAATGAGACTCACATTTTTTTTGATTAAGAGAATCTGCAAAGACAAGTCTTGATCGAAGTTGTGGATATGTTTTTTTAAGTTTTCTTACGACTTCATTAAAATATGGCATCAATTCTTGAAATTCAAAATTACGACTTCCAGGAAGGATCAGAAGGTTAATCGATTTTTTTGTTTTTAAATCAATAGGATCTTTCCTTAAATCGAGTTCCTTAAAAAACTTTTGATTTCGTATCCAGATAGGGTGATCGATCGAGACAGTTTGCTTAACCCCTCTATCTTTAAACCACTTTTTCTCAAAAGGAATTATTGTGAAGAGCTCTTCACAGTTTTCAGCAAGAGTTTTCACCCGCCATGACTTCCAGGCCCAGGCTTGGGGGGCCACCATATAATAAACCTTTACTCCAACCTTTCGAAGGCGAGCTGCGAGCTTAAGATTGAAGGTTTGAAAATCGATAAGTATTGCGACTTTCGTTTTTTTCTCAATCGCAGTTTGGGTAATACGATTAAGAGCTTTATAATAAAAAGGTATTTTCCCAATAACCTCTGAGAAACCCCAGCTTGAGAAATCTCTTAAATGGTAAAAGGCCTTAAAGCCCTTTTGAATTAACTCATCACCACCCACTCCCCAAAACTCAGTCTGAGGGAGATTATTTTTCAGTTCTTCAAAGAAACTTAGACAATGCTCTTCTCCTGATTTTTCACCAGCAATAATAAGAACATTGTCAGCGTTTTGAATCATGACCGAACCACTCGCTTTGAAAAAAGCTCTTTCTGATCAAGATAAGAAGTAACTTTTTCAACATTTAAAACTGCCTTAGCTCCATCATCAAAAGAGCAAAAGACAGAGTCTCCATGAAGAATTGAGCGATAGAACATTTCCTGTTCAATCGCGAGGTGATCTCTCTTAGAAAAACTCTTCTCTAGATGCCCCTGACTTTGAGAGTCTGGGTAAGTGAGGGTTTGTAAAAGAAGATCGAGTCTCCAAACACCTTGATGGTTTGTTACAAGTATTTCACGGGTTTCCTTAGAATCAACTCTCGATGCTCTGATATCAATAAAAGCATCGGAAGGAGATTTAAAATAGGCTTTAACGTCATCATAATTATCAGTAAGAACTTTCTTTCCAGATGCACCAATAAACTCAGGCTCCATCTGAAATAGCCAAGAAAGTAAATCAATATCGTGAATCATAAGGTCTTCCACAACACTGACATCTGTGGCCCGTCCTTTAAAGGCTGCAGAACGATCAATAGAGATATTGCTAATACTAGAAAAGTCCATTGCCTCTTTCACAAATTCCCACATCTCATGGCACCTTTCACTGTGCCCGACTTGAACAACACGCTGTGAAAGAGTTTCTCTAATTTCACTTAATTCCGATTTATTTTTGACTAAAGGTTTCTCACAAAAAAGATGAAGGTTTCTTTCAAGCCCAACTTTTAACCACTCAAAGTGAAATTGTGTTGGAGTTGAAATGATGAGAGCATCAACATTATCAAGTTCCTCACCTTCGTTCTTACAGATTTTTACGTTGGGATATTTCTCCAAGATCTCTTCGTGAGAGCTCTCATTCGGTTCAATAATGACATCAAGGCTTGCCAGAGGACTGGCCTCAATTTTTTGCGCATGCCACTTTCCTAAAAAACCATGCCCTACAAGAGCAACTCTTACCACTTTCAAACTGATCCCTAAACAAATGGCGCGATACCAACATCGCTGTCTTTAATAAACTTTACCATCTCACCAACAAGCGCATTTTCCTTATATTCTTCATATTGAGCAGGTTGATCAACAAACGCTCGAGGAGAAAGTGCTGAAGCTTCCATAAGACGATAAAAGTCCACAAGCCCAGTAATTTCCTGACGGCTTTGTCCTGATCTTCTAAGGCCTACAATGTTGATTCCTTTAAGCTTTGCCCGATTCCCATAGGCTGTGCAAAAAACTGGAATGTCTCGATCAATTGCAGTTGCTCCACCAAGGTATGAACCTCTTCCAATTGAAATAAACTGAGAAACGTTTGTCCCTCCACCAATAATGACCCTATTTCCAATAGTCACATGTCCTGCGAGATTTACGGAGTTTGCAAAAATACATTTGTCACCAACGATCACATCATGACCAAGATGCACGTGGGCCATAAAAAGACAGTCATTGCCGACAACTGTTTTTTGGTCCTGCTTAGTTGTCCCCCTATGAACCGTGACGTATTCACGAAAAGAATTCCCTTTGCCAATAATCACTTCTGTTGGCTCGCCTTTATAACCTAAGTCTTGAGGGCTTCCGCCGATGCAGGAGAAAGAGTAAAACTTATTATTTTCATCAATGGTGGTATGGCCATCAACAATCACGTGGGGATGAACAACACAACCAGAAGCGATTTTGACGTTAGGACCAATAATTGAATAAGCACCAACTTCAACATCTGAAGCAATCTCAGCTCCTTCATGAATAATTGCAGTAGGATGAATAAGACTCATAAAAAATCCTTTTAAAACTTAACCGTTGCCATTACATCAGCTTCGGAAACAAGAGTTCCCTCATGAAAAATCTGACAATGACTCGACATCATAGGGCCTCTAAACTTTAAAACCTCTGATTTAATCTCAAGATCCATTTCAGGAAGAACCGGTTTTCTAAATTTTGCATTATTAACACTCACAAGAGCGACATCTAACTGACTTCCCACTTTGAATGCTTCAAGCTTAAAAAGTACAAAAGAAGTCGCCTGGGCCATCATTTCAACCTGTACAACTCCAGGGAGAATAGGATTTCCAGGAAAATGTCCTTTAAAAATGGGGTGATCTTCTTTTGTTCTATAGTTGGCCACAACTTGACAGCCTACAAGCTCAGTCGCTGTTTGTGCCTTCTCTTGAGAGATCTCCTCTTTGACTGTCACAGATAAAACTGAATCGATAAAAAGAAAGGGATCTCGATGAGGTAAAAACTCTAAGATCTGATTTTGATTTAAAAACATATTTTAACCTTTATTTTTTTGTTTGTTTTCTTAAATAAGCTAAACCTCTCATCCATTCTTTTAAAGGACGAGCAGGATGACCGCCAAGAACTGTACCATCAGGCCAACTGCAGTTGACCAGTGCCCCACCAGCAACCTGACAGGCTTTCCCTAATGTCGCATGATCAGTCATACCAGATTTACCTCCAAAAACAGTGAAGTCTCCAATAACAGAACTTCCACCAACTGCAGTTTGAGCGCAAAAGATGACTCCCTGACCAATTTTACAGTTATGCCCAATTTGAACTTGGTTATCAAACTTTGAATTTGTTCCAATGATTGTAGGAGAAAAAGTCCCCGCATCAATAGTCGTTGCCGCCCCCACTTCAACATCGTCTCCTATAAGAACACCACCTGAGTGATAAACCTTGTGGTGTTTGCCTCCAATAAATCGAAAACCAAAACCATCGGCACCGATTACGGCGTTACTATGAACACGACAACCATTTCCTATTTTTACGTAGGGATAAACTGTAGCACCTGAATAGAGCACAGAGTTTTTTCCAATGCTTGAGTTTGAGAGGATTTTTACGCCAGAGTAAATTTTTACGCCTTCTTCAATTTTAACGTTTGAACCGATGAAAACATTTTCTGCGATATCAGCACTAGGGTGAATATCAGTAGTGCCTAACTTTCTTCCATCAACACTGTCATGACAGTCATTATTTTTTTCTTCAAAGGCAAGCTTTGAGATGTGACAAAGACCTTGGTCAAAGTTTTCAACATAACTTAGAGTATGATTTTTAAACTGCTCCTTAACTTCTTCACTATCAAAAAGATCTTTTGATAAAACTAAGCACAGCTCCTTTTTCTCAAGAAGAACTTCTTCAACAAGTTTAAGGTTCTTTTTGTCTTTAATAAGGACGACTGAATGATCTTCGATTGCTGATAAGTCACAGAAGCGAAAGTCTTTTGCAAAGACTTCTGATTTTTCATTCTGATTAAAGTGAACATTTTCGTTATCAAGGATTCTTTCTAACTTCAAAAAGACCTCACTTTTATTGCTTTTTATATGACGAAGGGGAACTTCTGTTCCCCTTCAATTACTATCTTTAATTCGTTTTTTTGCTTTTGCGGTAAGTAGAACCGAAGGTTCTACTTATGTTTTTTGTTATAAGCTTTAATGACAGCATCAGTTAGATCTTTACCGTCTTTAGTGTACACAACTCTTGTTGTCGAAATATCAAATGTGATATCAACTTTTTGAGTCTTTGATACCGACTTAATGACCGCTTCAATCTTACCAATAATTGGCACTTTCAGCTCATCTTCTTTCTTTTGCATTTCTCTTTGAAACTGAAGAGACTTCTGTTGAAGTTTTAAGATTCCTTCTTGAAGCTCTTTTTCTTTCTTTGCTCTTGCTGCTGCATTTAAAACAACTGCTTGCTTATCGATTTCAGCTTTTTTCTTTTTTAAGCTGCTTTCTTCGGTTTTAAGAATTTTGTTTTTCTTTTCAAATTCTTTACGAAGTTGATCTCTTACTTTCTTTCCTTCGTTAACTTGAAGCAAAACCTTTTGCATATTAACTGTTCCAACAACAACTGCAGCCGCTGGAAGAGAAAGAAGAAAACTTAAAAGAACAGTCACTTTTAAAAGCTGACTCATAAAACGCTCCTCATTCGGTTTCATATCTTAAGTGGTTCCATCCACTTAACTTTATATAATCAGAATAATTGTCCTATATCAAAGTGGAATTGGCTACCAGCATCTTTGCCTTCTTCTCCAATCGGATATCCGAACTCAAAGCGCAGAACACCAATTGGCGAGAACCAACGGAAACCAAAACCATAATCTTTATAGAGTTTAATATCGTTGTAATCACCAGCATGCCCAGCATCAAAAAAGAGAACCCATTTAAGACCTGCTTCACGGGCAAGAGGATGCTCCAATTCAAGTGACGTAAAAGAGGCAAAAAGCCCACCAGTATTGAAGGTGCGAGTAAAACCGTTAGTGTCTTCAGTAGTAACGAGTGGCCCAACAGCTTCAAAGTTGTACCCTCTTAAATTTCTTGAACCACCAAGAGTTAATTTTTCTGTTCTTGGAATCGCCTGGCCATTAACCCTTTCAAGTTTTGCTCCATATAATCTTGAGCGGAATACTAGGTCTCCAACCACTGAGTGAAAATATCTTAAGTCCACTTCGTTCTTAAGCCATTTCTTATCTCCACCAACACCGGCATATTCAATAGCGTAGCTTGTGTAATAACCTTTAGAAGGTTCAAAACGATTGTTTCGGGTATCGCGAACAATACTCTTTCTCACAGCTGATGCGATACCGTTTTCAACATTAAGATCAATTGTTGGATCAGTGGTACCGGTGATTGTTGTGTCTTCAAGTTTGTAAGTTAAAAAGATTCTTGTGTAATCAAAGATCGGATAACCAACTCTTAAGTTGAAAGCCTTTCTTTCATATTGAAACCCGTTACTTCTTTCGTTGTTTGAAAGACTAACTTCACCACCACCTGTCCATTTTGTGTCAAAAAGATAAGGTTCAGTGAAACCAAGACTTACGTTCTTTTGTTTGCTTGACCAGCTAAGACTAAATTTTAAAACCTGACCAAGACCTCTAAAGTTATTCTGAGAGATTGAAGCCTGAAGAAACTCTCCTGTTGCCGTTGAATACCCAGCACCAAGAGAAAGCTGGCCTGTATTTCTTTCTTTAACAGTAATCTCAACATCGAGAACATCATCTCTTTCTTTTGAAGTTACCGTATTAAAGATAACGCTTCCTGGTTCAAAGAAACCAAGACGGTTTACGTTTTCTTTTGACCTTCTCATTGATGAACCAGAATACTTTTTCCCTTCAACAATCAAAAGCTCTCGCCTTACAACTTTGTCTCGAGTTTTCGTGTTCCCCTTAACTGTCACCTTTCCAAAATAAGCAATCTTACCTTTTTCAAATGAGAATTCGACATCGACTTTGTTCTCACCTGGAACAATCTTTAGAGTTCTGAGAACGTTAGCAAATGCGTAGCCCTTGTCTTGATAAAGCTCTGTAAGAACTTGAATATCTTTTCTTAAAACAGCTTCTGAATAGGTTTCGTTTTCTTTAAGTCTGGTTTTTTCAACAAGTTCAGGCTCAGTAAAGAGAAGCTCTCCTTGATAAGAGATTTTATTAACAGTGAATTGAGGTCCCTCAGTCACTTTAATCGTAATGAAAACCCATTTTTTGTCTTCAGATACTGTCACTTCAGGAGATCCAACATTAGCCTGGAGGTAGCCCTTAGTATTGTAGAAGTATTTAATTCTCTCAATATCTGTTTGGAAGTTGAACTCTTTAAAGTTTCCAGAGTTAGACATAAAAGAAAAGAGACCCTCTTCACGGGTTTCCATAATGTCTTTTAGCTCTTTGTCTTGGAAGGCCTTGTTACCAAGGAATGTAATTTTTTTGACTCGAACTTTATCAAATTCATTAATTTTGAAAACGATTTTGATGTTTTCCCCTTGGGCCTTTCGAATCTCATGTTCAACGTTAGCAAGGTAGAAACCTTTTTCTTCATATAGTTTTGTTAGGGCCTTAACGTCAGCTTTAACAGTATTGATATCGAGAATTGAAAACTCTTTACTCTTAAGAACTTCTTTAAGATCGTCTTCACCGACTTCATCACTTCCTTCAAAAAGAATTTCAGAGATGATTGGTTTTTCTTTGACAATAAAGATAAGAGAGTTCTTTCCCTTAACTCTTTTTCGATGGGCCTCAACAGAGTCGAAGTATTTCATTCGATAAATTTGAGTCAGTGATTTTCTCAAAAGATAATTATCGAGGCGCATGCCTTTTTTAATTGAGATCTTTTCAAGAACGGCTTCTTTTTCAACTTTTTTCAAACCACGAACTTCGATTCTCTCAACGGTAAAAAGAGAAACCTTCTCTCCCAAATCATCAATAGAGTAGGTGCTCGAGCAAAAAAAGAAGCTCAAGAAAATTAGAAAATTCAGCAAAAGCTTTTGGTTCAACGTATTGTCTCTCGTCTTATTCTTACAACTGTGCGTTAAATTAATCCTTAACAGAGTAGAAAAATACCAATTAATTCATAAACTTACAATCAAAGACAACTATTCTTGATCGGTGGGTGCTTTTGAAAGAAGCATCTCGGATTCTTCAATGACTTTTTGAGTTTCCTCAATGAGCTCTTCAGTTGTACTGCGGTGAATAGGTTTTTCTTTAGGGGCTTTGATAATGGGGGTTTCAGGCAGTTCAGAAGGTTTATTTGACACAGTTTGTGACTCAACTTGGTCTAATTTTTTTTCTAAAGAATTTGCAGGTTCTGAAACTTTACTAGGTACAACTCTTTCGCCTTCGACGTTTATTCCGTCACGCATTACAATTTGTTTTTCAAACTCAGAGGCAATTTCTAAATCATGGGTCACCATTATAAGTGTCGCGTTATACTGCTTTGCTAATTTCTTTAAAAGCCTCACAACTTTTTCGGAGTTTTCAGAATCAAGATTCCCAGTGGGCTCGTCACAAAGAAGAAGCTTCGGCTCAAGACTAAGGGCCCGAATAATATTAATTCTTTGTTGCTCTCCCCCACTTAACTCAAAAGGATATTTCTTTAAACAATGAGAAACCCCTAGCTCCTCAGAAAGCTCTTTGACTTTTTCTTTAGTCTTTTTGATTGATCCGCCACTAATCTTGCAAGGAAGAAGCATATTATCAAGGCAAGTCATTGAAGGAAGAAGAAAATGGAATTGAAAAACAAACCCTACTTTCTGATTTCGAAATTTAGCCAGTTCCTCATCATCAAGCTTATGAATATCGAGACCATCAACTTTGATCTCACCTTCTTTAGGTTTCTCGAGTCCCCCTAAAGTATAAAGTAAGGTTGATTTACCTGAACCTGAAGAGCCGACAATGACATATTGCTCGTTTTCTTCAAATCCTAAACTCACCCCATCAAGGGCCTTCACTTTCCCGTAATGCTTTTTTAAATTTTGAACTTCAATAAACTGTCCCATCTTGGACTCCATTTTCCTTAAGCAAATTCTCGTCTTAGACCATCAAGAATGCTCTTTTTCTTGTAACGAATAATTCCAAAGAGATTAATCACCACCAACCAAACAAAGGCGATGAAGAAAACCGTTAAGTAATCTTTTAGTTTTAAAGAAAGCTTTAGACCGCCAATGATATAGACATCACCAGGAATTGAAAAAACACTGAGATTCTGAAGAAGATAATCAAAAATCTCAACAAAAACCAGAGAGAGAGCACATCCACCAGCAAGAAGAGAGAGGGTGAACAAACTCATATATTTAATAAGCTCCATTCGGCTCAGCCCAAGAGCCTGCAGTAAAAAGATTTCACGAATTCTTTTTTCATTCATAAAGATAATGAAAGCGAGAACATTAAACATCGAAACTAAAACAATGAGTTGAAGAATCATACTGATCATCACTTTTTCAACCTCTACTGCTTGAATGAGAGGCGCGTATTCCTCCCAATAACTCCGTATAGAGTAAGTTGGACCCAAACGATCCTTTAAAAGATAATTCACCTCTCGAATTCGATTCTCATACTCTTCAGATTCAAGATGATCTGTGACTTTTATGGCAACAGTGTTCGTGAGATCAGTAAGGTCCATGAGCTCTTGTAATTGCTCCAGCCTCACATAGGCAAAACGACTATCTTTTTCAAAAATTCGATGGGTGACATTTTTTTTATAATTGAACTCATGAAGTGCAGGAAGACCTGAAAGCTCTCGGTTCCCATCGGCTATCGCGATGACGACCCCCTCATCCGGCTCAAGCTCCAACTTTTTTGACAATTCTTTTCCAAGATAGACTTCTTTCTCTTTCGGATCCACTGAAAGACCACTAATAAAAGAAAACTTTTCAGAATCGACACCTTTAACAAGAATTCCCTGTGAGCTTCCCTCATGAACGAGAAATCCTTCAGTTTGAATAAAGCTTGTATAATCAATACCTTCTATTTCACTTAAAACAGTATAGAGCTTATCTTTTTGATCTAAGAAGCCTTCTTTAGAATAAACAATCACATCGCCATTCGATTTATTAAGACTTGATTTAAGTGACTTAACAAAACCATCCATAATGCCAATGGTTGAGAGAATCACCGAAATTGAAAAGCCCATACCGATTACAATAGCAACTGAAAAAAGAATGCTTGATCGATCATAAAGAAAGATTTGATGGAAGCTTAAAATAAGCTCTTTTAATCTTCTCATCTACTCTTCCTCCTCAGAAACGGCCCCAACAGACCATCTTAAAAAGGCGTCCATAAAGCCATCAAGATCTCCATCGAGAGTTTTATCAGGATTAGAAACTTCAAAGTTTGTCCGATGATCTTTCACCATTTTATAAGGATGGAGAACATAACTTCTAATCTGCGCCCCCCAACCAATTTCTTTTTTCCCAGCTTCTTGTTCAGCTTCTTTTGCTTTCTTTTCTTCTAAGGCCTTTTCATAAAGTCTGGATTTTAAAACCTTCATGGCCTGTTGTTTGTTTTGAAGTTGAGACCTTTCATTTTGGCAGGTCACAACGATCCCTGTTGGAAGGTGAGTTATTCGAACCGCTGAATCAGTAGTGTTAACCGACTGTCCACCAGCCCCTCCGGCTCTATAAACATCGATCTTTAAATCTTTATCGAGAACTTCAATTTCAATATCGTCATCAATTTCAGGAGTAATAAAGACAGAGGCAAAACTTGTATGTCTTCTTGCATTGGAATCAAATGGAGAAATCCGAACAAGTCTATGAACTCCTGTTTCGGACTTCAGTTGCCCATAGGCATAGGGCCCAGTAGCAGTAAAAGTCACAGATTTAATTCCCGCTGAATCCCCGGGTTGTTCATCTAATAAAGTCAGTTTAAATTTTTTAGCTTCACACCAACGCATGAGCATTCTGTAAAGCATGCTGGCCCAATCACATGACTCTGTTCCTCCAGCACCGGCATTAATAGAGATGATCGCATTATTGGGATCCGCTTCTTCAGATAGGAGAACTTTTAATTCCGCTTTTTGATAAGAATCAAGAAAGTTTTGGAAAGTACTAAGACTGTCCGCTCTAGAATCCTCATCTCCCTCTTCAGCGTATTCAACAAGAATATCAACTTCTTCAAGAGTCTCACTTAAAGAGAGATAAAGTTTTGTGGTGTCCTCTAGTAAAGCTTTTTCCTGCTGAACTTTTGCAGCATTGTCAGGATCGCTCCAAAAGCCTTCTAAGGATTCGAGTTCTGAGATTTCTTCAAGACGAGCGAGTTTTTTATCAACTTCAAAGTGACCTCCGAAGAAGAGACAATTTCTCTTGATAGTTCTTCGTGAGCCCTTTTAGTGCATCAAATTCAATTCTATTGGTTTCAGTCGCCATGATATCTATCCAAGCTCTTTTATCATTTTTTTGAGAAGTTTATGCTGAAGATCAAACATCTCGTCTTCTTCAGTTTTTGAACGTTCATGATCATACCCTAAAACATGCAAAAACCCATGACAGAAAAGGTCGAGAAACTCTTCGACTTGGGATACTTGACGAGATTTCGCCTGTTTTAGAAGTACATCAAGACAGATAAAAATGTCTCCTAGGTTTAAATACTGTGTCAATTCATATTCAAAGACCCGGCCTGGATACTCATGGACCGGGAACGAAAGAACATCGGTGGCATAGTTTTTCCCTCGATAGTCATTGTTGAGAGTTTTTATTTTCTTTGCTCCGCAAAGCGTTAATGAAAGCTCGAAGTCTCTCTTTCCAAAGCCTGATTTTTTTGACTCTGCGTCTAAGAATTTTGAAAAATGCTTCAAGGAAAGCTCAAGTAATGTCTTTAATGAAACTTTTTTGCTTCCCCTAACTACAAGTTTCTCCTGTGCAACAGTTGAGCGGAAAAAAAGGCTTGAGCCTCGAGCTTGAATTTGATGTACTCTTTTCATAGAAACTTCATCCTTGGAAATAGAGTATGTCATCCTTTGTGGAATTCGAAAATGCTTATAAAGTCGTAAAAAAACTAAGAGATCCTAATGGAGGCTGTCCCTGGGATTTAGAACAGACCCATAAAAGCCTTGCTCAATTTGCTGTTGAAGAAGCCTATGAACTCTCTCATGCCATTGAAGAAGGTGATCCTAAGGCCATTGAATCTGAACTAGGGGACCTTTTGTTGCAAGTTCTTCTCCATGGAACAATTGGTGAAGAAAATAAACATTTTGATATTGAAAGTATTTCAAAAGCTTTAAGTGATAAAATCATCGGTCGCCATCCTCATGTCTTCGGCGAAGATGCTGAAAAAATCTCTTATGAAGAAGTCAAAGACCGCTGGGAGAAGATGAAACAAGAAGAAAAAGCAAGTGCCTCGAAAGGCAGCTTCTATATCTCTCAAGAAGATGCTTTTTGCCCCTCTTTAA
>JBMYPC010000045.1:0-22854 GCA_049599895.1 Bacteriovoracaceae bacterium
TGTTCTTATGGGAGCAAGTTGTATGGGATCAGGTAATCCGAATGTCGCAGTCACTGAATTAACAGGGGCCCATACAAGTTCAAAAATTAATTCTTTTTATTATGATATGAGTTCTGACTCTTGTTATCGTTCAAGAGAGGCCAATTCAAATTCGACTTGGGAAACATACACAGCTCCAGGAATGGTGACTCTTGGTTGGGAGAACTTTACGATTAATGGTGTCGGTTCAATCTCTGGCTTTAATGTGTATAGACGATTAGTTGGGGAGAGTTTTGATTATGATGAACCAATTAATAAAGAGACCATAACGATTAATATTTCAGAGTATCAGGATAACGCTGACAATAGCTGGTCTGCTCCAATTCCGAATACTGTTTATTATTATGAAGTGAGGCCAATTGTTGGTGGACTTTCGACCGGGACCAATGAAATCTATAACACTCTAAGAGTCATGGTTCCTGAAAACAACCAAGTCTTTGTCCATCGCTGGATGGCCAACCAAACCATGTGTACTCTTTTAAATAAAGATTCGATCAGCATTTCTAATGGGGGAATGGATCCTAATAATCATTATCGTTGTGCTTATGAAGGCCCTGGTTCGAGTACCAGTGGCTATTATGACATTGGCATGGACCTTGTTGTCGATCGTTATGAAGTGGGTTGTAACTACACTGATAATAATGTGTGTACGAATACTTTTGATGGATCTTGTATTGGTGATAATGATCCAACATCACTTACCGTCGGTGCTCCAAAAGGGGCGATCTTTTATAATCGAACCAATGGCCAGTGTTACGTCAAAGAGGATTTTGCTTGGGAGGAGCTCGATGCTTTTTGTCGAGGGGCCTTAACGGGAACTCTTGCTGCGAGACCTGGAACTGGAGCTTTAGGTGGACTCTATCTTGCGACTGACACCAATCAGTGTTTTATCCGAACAGCTTCTGGTTGGGATGAAGTTATTGGTGGCCGAGATTCTGCTCTTGTCAGCCTCTCTCAAGTGATGTTTAAAGCAAACTCAGCTCATCTACCACCACTTGTTAATGTGACTCAAAGAGAAGCGGGAGCTTATTGTGCATCCGTGACTGGAGTTAATAATACTGTTGGGATTAAAACCACATCAGCTAATATCAACTCAAGGCTTCCCAATAGAAAAGAGCATTTGATTTACTCTCAGTGGGATACGAAAAATACGACTGCCAATTCTATTACAACGACTGAAGCTGGGCTTTCTCTAAACTCATCATCAAAGTGTAATTCAAATAATGCCTCAGGGTTAGAAAGTTTCTATTCTGATTCTCCTGTACCATCAAGTTCTGTTTTTTATTCTCTGCCTGGTACCGAAAGCTCTGGAATTCGTTCTGTTATGACGGGATCACATGGCGCCCTTTTAAATACTTTTGGAACTGAATCGTGCCAGTCTAAGTTTGGTATTCAAGATTCAATTGGTAACGTGAGTGAATGGGTAGGAGAGAGAATGTACTGTTCGAGTCCTACTGAATGTTATGGGCTTACTCTTGATGAGAACAGACCTTGTCCTACTAAGAGTGTTTGTGGAGCTCTAGGCACTGCTGCTTGTTCTGGTTCGGGTGCACCAACCGATCAAGTTGCTTACGTAGGAGCTCTTTATCAGGATACAGATGATAATTCTTGTTATAAGGCAATTTCAACAATTGGTGGAGCCGGAAGTTGGCAGAGAATTGATAATCTTTCTTATTATGATGAAGGAAAATCTCTTGCCCTAGGAAGTAATGACTTTAAACCTCATTCAGGTGTAGTCTCAACTCAGTGGGATGTCTTTAAGTTAGGGGGAACTCCGCTAGACTCTGCAGGTAATAAATATTATTTAGGGCCTTGTAAAGATACTAACGCTGATGATATTTGTGATGACTCCCTCGATGGATGGCGTTTTGAGCAAGAGCTTTATGATGCAGGATTTATGTTCGTTCCTATGGGACTTCCTGTTCATAGAGATTTCCCATTCTATGAAAGTAGTGACAGTTTATTAACTTCCATGGCGGAGATCGGTCCGACTTCTGGAATTACCACAAGTGATCTTCACGATGACGCCTTTTATCTTAATACACATGAAATCTTTGCTGATGAAGAGCAATGTGGTGCCATGACTGTAGGAGGTGGCTACACAGACGGTGGAGATGCTGGAAGTTATTTCTTTAAAATGATTCCTTGCTCAGACAGTCACCCTGGTTTTGTTAAAGGCTACCGAATCATTGGTGATCTCTCTTATAAATCGATTGGGAGTTCCTCAGTTTCTGTGGAATACGATACTGATATCGCACTTGATAGGGCGTTCAGTGTCACGATTGCCGGGGGGGCGATAAGTGTGAACTATGCTGTTGTGGGGGGAGTGCTTCAAACTCACACGGCCCAAGAGATCTTTGACGCTCTTAAAGCTGATGCTGGCTTTAACGCTGTTGCAGATGTGGTGATTTCAGGTGTCGCAACTAATAATCAAGCAAGTTTCACTGGAACTCTTTCTCTTAACACAGACCTCAGTGAAAACTATGGAACAGACATTGGTTTTCGCTGTGTGACACCAATTCAAGAAACTGATTATATTGCAGAATAGTCTAAATTCTTAAAATCACTTTAAAACTTTTCGTTTCTTAACCCTAAACTAATTCTTGTCCTGGCATTCTCCAAATGGCCAGACCCTCTGAAAAACGCTACAATTTCACCGACTTTCGATCACGGACAGAACTTTTTTATCAAAAGGACGAAACACACATGGGCCTATTTAGCAGAAAGAAAAGTAAAAACGAAGATCATCGAGAACGTTCCTCTGGCCAAAAACAGGCTAAAGTCATTGCCTTTCTCAATCAAAAGGGAGGAGTAGGGAAAACCACGATGGCCTATAATGTGGCCCACGCCTTAGCTAAAAAAGGAAAAAAGGTTTTGGCCCTCGACCTTGATCCCCAGGCCAACCTCTCAATGCTTTTTGAAAATAAAGAAGAAACAGAAGATCTTCGTTATGAACATCATGTCTTTCATCTTCTTTTAAATTCGATTCGAGAACTCAAAGCGATTCATTCTCCTGTTTTAGTCAGTGAAGTGATTAATACACAAAATAGTGTTGATCTTTTGCCTTCTGGGCAAGAACTTTCAGGCTTTGAGTTAACCGTTGCAGGAGTGAATTGTCCAAGACAACTGATCTTAAAAAACTTTCTTCAAAAATCAGATCTTGCTCATCTTTATGATGTGATTATTATCGACTGTCCTCCAACTTTAGGACTTTTGGTTGTGAATGCTCTTTGTGCGAGTCATGGAGTGATGGTTCCCTTTAGACCAGATGATTTTTCAAGGCGAGGGCTTGAGCATCTTGATGAAGTGCTTGAAGACATAACAGATATGGGGATAGGGGCGAATCCCAAGGTTGTCGCCTATATTCCAAATCTTGTGGATTCACGAAGGAAGCAAGAGTCTGAGGACCTTGAAAGTCTTTGCCAAAAGTATAATGAAGAAAACCTTGGAAAAGATGTTAGACCATTTTTCAATCGGGCCCAGCTTGTGAAGGCCCAAAGCCAAAGAAAATCTGTATTTGAATTTAAGAATAAAGAATATGATGAGCTTAAGGTTCAATTTGAGAAACTTGCTGATCTTATTGAGGAGTTTGAAAGTGTCCAGTAAAAGAAAAAACCCTCTTTATGTTGTCACCAATAAAGGTGTTGATATTGAAACAGCGAATAATATCATTGACGCTCTCTTTAAGAGGCTTGGTCTTGATTCTATTTACAAATACTTTGAAATGCTAATTGAAGGGATTGTCACCAGTCTCAAAGACTTCTCAACAATTCCAGGTGTTTTAAAATCGTTTCAAGAATTCTTGGATGATCTTATCAAACGAATGCAACTTTTTATTAATATTGTTTCTTCCCAAGCGTAAAACCAAAAAATATTTTAAATGGGCCAAACTATGAAAACACTTCTTCTAGGGATCTTTGCTATCATGTCCTTTACTAACTGTGCTGCCAATTCATCAACTTTTAAGCAGAACCTTTTTAATGAAAAGGCCGTCAGTGCTTTTTGGGTCAAGCCCAATCAAATAGAACTTCGATTTGAAAAATCATTTATCGGTCGAAACTTTAAAGTCTCCGTTGAAAATGATCAAAGAAGTTTTGATCTAGGACAAAAGAGCCCCAGAAATGGTGTGGTTCATTTAACGTTTGGACCAAAGATAAAGAATTTCTTTTCTTCTGATAAGCAGGGGCGTTCAAGTTGGTTTGTCACTGTGGATGGGATTAGAAAAAAAGTTTATTTTGACTTTCATTATCTTAACCATCATTTCACCACGAAAGATAAAAAGCTAGGGGTTCATATTGAGAACAGCTCTGCTCTATTCTCACTTTGGTCTCCATCCGCTGAAGAAGTTCATCTTGAAGTTTATAAAGGAAATAAAAAACTCGGTGTTTTTCCTCTTAAATATGATGAAAAAGGTGTTTGGAAGACAAAACTTTCTAAGAAAAATTTGAATATTTCTTCTTTTGATAAGCTTGGCTATGGATACAATGTGAAGGCATTTGGGACTTGGAAAAAGGCCCTTGATCCTTATGCCATGTCCATGCGGGCTTTTAAGCCTCATCAGGTCGGAGGAAGAAATGCACTTGGGCTTGGAGTTATTTTAGAGAATTTCGATACCCAGAAAATTCATAGGCCGATTCAAAACCTAAAGAATGCCGGAGAGTATATTGGTTATGAAATTCATGTTCGTGATGCCACTATTGCTGACACACGTGTTCCAAAGAACTTAAGAGGAACTTATAAAGGCTTCTCTTATATTCTTGATGAGATTAAAGATCTTGGTATTACCCATATTCAGTTTCTCCCACTACAAAATTTCTATACCGTTGATGAAGCTGATAAATCTTACCAAGACGAAGGAAAACCAAAAAATAATATTAATTATAACTGGGGCTATGATCCTCATAACTATTTTACACCTGAGGGATGGTATTCAACCAATGCTTCTGATCCTTATCGCCGGATTCATGAACTTCAAGAGATGGTCCAAAACGTTCACGCTAAAGGAATGGGAGCGATTCTCGATGTTGTCTACAATCACCTTTATGATGAACAGATTCTTTTAAATGCAGCAGAGGGCTGCTATCTCAGACGAACGAACACTGGTGAGATTTCTTATCACTCAGGCGCCGGGGCAAGTCTTGAGTCAAGAAACCATATGGTCAGAAGACTGATGATAGATAGTCTTAAGCATTGGAAGAATGTTTATGGCTTTGATGGTTTTCGTTTTGACCTTATGGGCTTTCATGATCAAGAAACCATGGTCGAGGTGAGAAAGGCCCTTGGTAAAGATGTTATTGTTTACGGTGAAGCGTGGGAATTTTCAGATCTTCCGATGAATCAGGCGACAACTAAGTCTCAAATGCCAAAGGACGCTACTTTGTCGGCTTTTAATGATAGTTCTCGTGATAGCTATGCTGGCTGGATGCAAACTCCTGGGTTTGTTCAAGGTAAGAGTTTTGATCTGCCTAAAGTCTATGCTGCATTAATGGGGGGATTGAAGAGCTATCCTCATCACGGCTTTATTAGTCAGGATGCCTATCATCGTTTTTCAGAGTCGCCACTTGAGACTCTGCAGTTTCTTTCAATTCATGATGGCTTCACTTTATGGGATAAGATCAATCTTTCCTATAAAGGAAAGAAAGACCTACGGACTCAACTTGTCAAACAATCCATGGCCATGCTTTTAACTTCTCAGGGGAAAGTGATTCTTCATGCTGGAAGTGAACTTGGAAGATCTAAACCGCTTGCCACAAATGATCCAAATCCAGATCGCGCTCATACGACAAAACAAGTGAACATGGAAAATGGAATTAAAAAGTTTCATGAAAATACTTATCGTTCCCCGGATAAAACAAACCAAATTCTTTGGGGACTTAAAGAGAAAAATAAAGATCTTTATAGGTACGTAAAAGGCTTGATTGAGTTTAGACGAAATGTCCCAGGGCTTCGTTATGAACGAGCGGACAGTGTTTCGAGAGGTCTTAAATTTTACCCCGAACTTTTTGGAAACCGTGATCCTGTTCCTCATCCTGATGGGCCTTATTCTGATTTTAAGGATCCAAACCTTTCTGCAATCACTATTAAGTTTATACAGGCTCCGGATGAGCTAAAGGGAAAAAGAGTTTATCTTGCGGGAGAAATTCATTCAGGGACAGATAAAAATCCAGCAAATAACTCTTATAGTGTTCAGCTCGATTCAAATGGAAAAGGTGAGATTGTCTTAAACCGAAATCAGGTTTTAAACTTTGATTTTACGGCATGGTCTGACCCAGAGGCCCTACAGTTTAAAGTTGTCCAAACTCCAGGGAAGTGGGATTCACCAAAGTCCGCTTATTCGGATCTTGGTAATAACTCTTTTAGAGCAAAAGATCTTGCCCGAAGTGGAGAAGTCATTATTGATCTTAGTATTATGAATTATTCTCCTGGTACTAGTCATGATCAAGGTGAAGCTGTTATTGCTTATCTGATTGATAACCAGCTTGAGTCATCGGCAAATAATCAATCGAACCTAAAGAAAGTTTTTATTGTTCACAATGCTCTTCAAAAGCCGAAACGGCTTAAGCTTCCGGACCCTCATATGAATTGGGAAGTTTATGGCGATGGAGAGCAAGTGGGCCTAACTCCAATAGCAAATTCTGAAGTTTTTATTGGAAAAGGCTTTGTAACTGTTCCTTCACATAGTTCAGCGATCCTGGCCTATTAAAAGTGATTGAGATGAAAACTTTTACATTTTTTTGAGTTTGTACTTTGTTTTTAATGCTCAAGCTTCGCCAACATTTTCTAAGCTTGAGTTTTCAAAACTTATCGAAAATAAACAGCACCGTAGCGGATTTGTGACTGATGATAAGCATATTTTTGATATCTATGGTTTGAAACAAAGAAAAATCCTTATAGTGGCCACGAGTCGAAAAACTGAGACCATCACAGATCAGCTTATTGTAAAATTGACTGAAGAAGAAAGCATTGCAGATATTGTTCCTTTCTCTTGTAGTTTTAAAAGTCGATCACGGAGTAACACTTTGTTTGGAATTTTTAATAAGAAACAAGCCAAACAATCAGACTCATTTCCAGCGAAAAATGCCTATTTTGTCAAGGCGAATGGTGGGATTGCAAAAGTCAGAAAAATTCGAGAAGTTCATTATAATTGGACACCTGCTTCCGATGAAGAGTTTCCAACATTTTTTCCAAAATAAAGATTAAAAGAAAGTCGCTAACGGAAGTCCAATTGAGAGTCCGTACATAGCGGCGTCAACACCGGCATAGCCCCATTTGATATAGTTGAGCTCCCAAAACATTCCTTTTCCCCAACGGATCCAAAGGTTGGCGTACTCCTCGGTATCTGAAGGTGAAAGGAACATTCCATAAACGATCTTATAGTTTTCGATACCAAAGGCATGATCAAGACTAATCTCAAAACCTTGAGGGAAAATAGCGTTGTGCTGAAAAGGGTGGTCTTTATCGATTCTAAAGGAGAGGGCCTGAGCACCTAAAAGTGGGACTATGGTTATCCTGCCATCAAGAACTTCGGCTAGAAGGTAAGAGAAGTAAAAACCAAAGTTATTAAAAATAGCTTTATTGGCGATAAAAGCATCAAAGAACTTAAATGAAGATGAACCAACCAGGTCGTAGCGTCCATAGAGAAAAAGTGCTGGCGCCACTCGATTACCATTATCAATATTTTCTTCATCGTTAGAAAGTGAAGCATTAAAGGCATAAGGGCCAATTCCCCAGGCCGTAAACATTCGAGGGATATGTTTGGCCAGTTTGGCCTTAATTTTAATTTTTCTTATTCGATCATTTCGATCTTTAACAAGAGCTTCGAGGCTTCCCGTTTCGTGAAGAAAACCAAAAAACGGTGAAGGTGTTCCATCTAAGAGTTCGTAATTTGTTGCCGACCAAATAATTTTTAAACGTGGTTTCGAGTCATGCCATCTTCCAACTTTTTCAAGCCTGCAACCAACTGAGACATACTCATTGTCGAGACCAATAATTTTTATTTGATATTTAGAGCAGCTATAGTCAATGAGCTGGGTCTTCTTTCCTTTGACCTGCGGTTGAGCTTCAATTTTGATTGTGGCGACTCTTTTATTTTTTCGATAAAGATGAATGGCATCAGAAGCAAAGAGATTGACATAAACTTGAGTGAGACTGGCCTTTTTCTTTTTATGAAAAACGAGGTTTTGATCAAGGTACTTAAGATAATAAAAATCTTTTTTATCACGAATGAGAATACGCATTCTCGCTCTTGGAGTCAGAAGGTTATCCTCACTTCTGACCCACTGAACTGATTCCTTAATAAAGCCGGGTTTGATAACTAGTTTTTTTTTCGTGTGATACTTCACTCGAATTTTAAATTGCTTAAGATCAATCGGAAGTCGGTTTTGTGCAAGTTTAACTGGTCCAAAGACTGCTGCTTGGGTTTGAGTGGGGATACTTAGAGCAAATGCTATTGCTAAATAAAATAAAGCGAATTGAGAAAAGAGAACTTTGATGAGTAAGCCTTTGCTTGAGTCTTGTTATAACTGTGCTTTAATTTTAACAAAATTTTCTTTTTACGGAGAGCATTAGAAACAGATGGGAAGAAGTGCCTAGAGCTTTAGCGTGAGCGAACTCTTAATTTTCGAGTTCCAGGTTTACTGTCTTTTTTTATGGCACTTTGTTGAATGCTGATTTCATCTTCAAGAGGGCCTGATGGTCTACTCTGAGTGGGATTTTCTTCGATGTCGTCGGGTAAGAATGCTGTTTTAGATCGGTTTTTTTTCTTTTGATCTTTGAGCTGAGTTGAAAGCCATTGCTGATCCTCAGCTTCTTTTTTATTTTGTTCAGTCAGGGATTCTTTTTTGGCCCAACTCTCAAGCCCTGATAGAAGCTCTGAGTATATGTCATGGTCCTTTTTAAGCTTTTTTGGGGAGACTTGGTTCCCTAATGCGTGTTGAGTCAGAAGGCCTGACACGATGAGAGCGATGACATATAGATGAAGCTTTAGTTTCATAGGAATTATTTTGTCATGAAAGCTGTAGTGGATCAAATTGATCTTTTAAAATCTTCCTATCATTACGAACTTCCCGAAGAATTGATCGCTCAAAGGCCAACGCAAAAGAGGGATGAATGTCTTTTGCTCGCATATGATCATGGAAACGATGCTTTGAGTCATGAGAAGTTTCATGATCTTTTAGAAATTCTTCCTAAAAATACAACTCTTGTTCTCAATGAATCAAAAGTTATTCCATCAAGGCTTCTTCTAAAAAAAGCTTCTGGTGGAAAAGTTGAAGTTTTTGTTCTCGATCTTATGCCGATAGATGGTGTCGTGAACTGTTTGATTCGTTCAAATAAGGCAAAAAAACTAGGGGAGAAGTACTATCTTTCTTCAGACGACCCTGAAAACTCTAACCCTGTGGCGGAGATCGTAGAAGCCTCCCCTGAGGGTTTCAAACTCAAGTTTTTTACAGATGACCTTGAAACTTTTTTAAACTTACATGGGCTTCTTCCAATTCCTCCTTATATTAGAGGAGGTCTTTCCGATGAAGAAGACAGAGAGGATTATCAAACTGTTTTTGCCGAGAAAAAAGGCTCAGTCGCTGCTCCAACAGCTGGGCTTCATTTTACTGAGAGTATGTTAGAGGCCCTTAAAGAGAAGGGGATTGAAATCATAAGAATCTGTCTGCATGTGGGTCTTGGTACTTTCGCTCCAGTTAAGAGCGATGATTTAAGCTCTCATAAAATGCATACGGAGATTTTTGAACTTTCAAAAGAAAATTTTGAGAAAATAAAATCAGCAACAAATCTCGTGGCCGTGGGGACGACTTCATTAAGAGTGATTGAAACTCTTAATCGTGAAGAGTTTAATGATTCATGGAAGCTTAATGGGGATATGATCTTTGGTGAAACCGATATCTTTTTAAATACTTCAAATCCGGTTCAACATGTTCATGGGCTTATTACAAATTTTCATCTTCCTGAGTCGACTCTCTTAATGTTGGTGGCATCCATGGTAGGAAGAGAAAAAATATTAGACATCTATAAAGAAGCAGTTAAAAAGAGGTATCGATTTTTCTCCTATGGAGATGCGATGTTTCTTACAGGATTAGAGAATTGAAAAAATGTGAGTTTAAATTAGAGGCCAAGTGTGCAGAAGCCAGAGCAGGTGAATTTGAAACTGCTCATGGTACAGTGAAAACCCCAATCTTTATGCCTGTGGGGACAAAGGGATCGGTTAAGCTCATGAAGCCAGAGTCCCTTGAGGATGTTGGCGCGCAAATTATTCTTGGTAACACCTACCATCTTTATCTCAGACCAGGGCCTGAGTTTATTCGAAAAAATTACTCAACTCTTCATAAGTTCATGCGTTGGGATAAACCTATCCTCACTGACTCTGGTGGTTATCAAGTTTTTTCACTTTCTGGAATCAATAATATCACTGAAAAAGGAGTTCAGTTTCGTTCTCATCTCGATGGCTCAAAGCATATGATTACCCCAGAAAAGTCTATGGAGATTCAAAGAGACTTAGGATCAGACATTGTCATGGCCTTTGATGAATGCCCATCGCTTCCGGCAAGCACTGATCAAATTAAAAAGGCCGTGGATCGTACCTATCGTTGGGCAAAAAGATGTAAAGAAGTTGAACTCAGAGATCATCAGTTTCTCTTTGGGATCAATCAAGGTGGGACGGAGCTTAAGCTTCGCTTAGAATCTCTTGAGGGTTTAAAAGAGCTTGGCTTTAGTGCCCATGCTATTGGTGGACTTTCAGTAGGTGAAAAAACTGATGAGATGCGAGAGCTTCTTGAAAACTTTGTTCCTCACATCCCAAGTGAAACTCCTCGCTATTTAATGGGAATTGGAAAACCATTAGACATTCTTCATGCCATAAAGTCTGGGGTGGATATGTTTGATTGTGTTCTTCCTACGAGAAATGCAAGAAATGGCCAGGCGTTAACAAGTTATGGGCCTTTAAATATTAAGAATGCTCGCTTTTCTAATGATCTTGAGCCGCTTGATCCTCATTGTGATTGCTACGCCTGTAAGAACTTTGATCGAGCGACAATTCATCACCTCTATAAGTCTAAAGAGCCACTGGCCTCAATGCTTATAACGGAACACAACCTGCGTTTTTATCTCAATTTAACTAAGACGGCACGGAGCAAGATCATTAGTGGTGAGTTTGACGAATTTTATCAACAGTTTTATAAATCTTATTCTGAAGAGCGTTACAGATAATTAAATGACTATAGCTGTCATTTAAAGAATATATTTAAGGAGATCTCATGTTCACAAAATTCATTTCGATTCTTTTTCTTGTTGTGGCTTCAAACGAAGTAATGGCACAAGCTGCAGCTCCTGCGACAGCGGCTCAACCAAGTCCTTTTGGTTCATTTGCTCCTTTAATTATTATTTTTGTTATTTTTTACTTCTTAATGATTCGTCCTCAGAAAAAGCGTCTTGAGCAGGAGCAAAAGGCCCTAGCGCAACTTGCTAAAGGTGATGAAGTCTACACAAAGTCTGGAATTATTGGAGTGATCACTGGTCTTTCAGATAAAGTGGCAACTCTTGAAGTTTCAGAAGGTGTCAAAATTAAAGTTCTTCGCTCTCACCTGGGTGGACAGACGAAGAAGATTTTTGAAAGCAACGAATCAAACCCAAAAAAGACAGACGACAAAAATAAAAAGCTGACTCCAGCCTAAAATTGTTTAATATAGTCATATGTTCGGTTTAGGTATCGGCGAAGTCCTTCTCATATTTGTCTTCGCCATCATTTTTATTGGCCCAAAGAAGTTACCAGATCTCGCCAAGAGCTTGGGTAAGGGAATCCGTGATTTTCAAAGGGCCAAAAATGACCTTTTAGATGACATTAATAATGAGGGCCAAACGACCCATTCTACTGATCTTCCAACCGGTGTCGAGGCTCCAGCCCAATACATTGGTGATGATAAGATGACTCATCATGATGATCATGAAGACTATGAAATTCATGACGAGACGAATAACAAAACTGATGAGAACAAAGAAAGTTCTTCATAGTCAAAAGCAAAAAACTCAAGAAAGCCTCTAGCAGGTTTTATTAATAATGCAATATGTACATGATTAGACGTTGCTATCTAGTTGGTATCCTTATTATAATAAGTGACTGATTTGAGTCTTTTGAATTTTCCTTAGTATCTATAGAGGATAGAGAAATCAAATCCACGTAAGAACTTCACCCTACGACTTAGGAGATTAATATGCGTCGAGGTTGGTGGTACCGCTTCATCTTTTTATTTATCGTGACAACTCTTTCTGTAATGGCCGTGATGCCAACAGCATTAGATTTATCACCTGAAGATAATTTTCCTGTAAAAAGTAAAGTCAACTTAGGTCTCGACCTTCAGGGTGGGCTTTATATGATTTTGGGAATTGATTTCAACAAAGCTTATAAAGACGAAATCAACTCTGTTATCAGAAGAATGAATAACTACCTCGAAGAGGAAGAGTTAACATCCTCAATTGGAACAGTTGAAATTATTGATGTGACTGATCCAATGCAATGGCTTGAAATTGATGCAGCCAAAACAGAAGAGATTAAAAATAAGCTTCGAGAATCAGGTCTTACTACTCTTGTTCGTTTAACAGCTGAAGAAGAGGGAAAACTTAAGTACGGACTGACAAAAGCAAGAAGAACTGAAATTAAAGAACAAGCTGTGACTAAATCAATCGAAGTTATTAGAAACCGTATTGATGAGTTTGGTGTTACTGAGCCAGAGATTACTTCTCAAGGTGAAGATCGTATTGTTGTTCAACTTCCAGGTGTTCGAGACATTGAAAGAGCGAAGGCCTTAATTGGTAAGACAGCAAAACTTGAATTCAAAATGGTTAATAACGAAATCCCAACGTCACAGATTGTTGAGTGGGTTCAAAAAGCTGAAGAGGCGGGGATTAAGTTTGAAAGAGGCGGACGTTTTAGCGAATATCTGGACCAACTTAATATTCATCTTAAAAGTGAGCTTCCCAAAGGTTATGTGATTGCCTTTGAAAAGAAGGTGAGTAAAAACACAAATGAAGTGACAGAGCAGATTCCTTATCTTGTTGATGAAACTCCAAGAATTACAGGGGATCTTCTTCAAGAAGCTCGAGTCGCGATTGATCAACAAAAGAATGAGCCTTATGTTTCTCTTGAATTTAAAAGCGCTGGAGCAACTCTTTTTGAGAAAGTGACTGACGAAAATGTTGGTCGAAACATGGCGATTATTCTCGATGGTAACGTTTATAGTGCACCAAATATTAGAGAGAGAATCTCTGGTGGACGAGCTTCAATTACTCTAGGCTCTGGTGGTTACAACCGAGTCTTAAGAGAGGCACGAGACCTTGCTCTGGTTTTAAGAGCTGGTGCTCTTCCTGTTCAACTTGATTTTGAAGAGCAAAGAACTGTTGGTCCAAGTCTTGGTCAAGATGCTATTGCAAAAGCTCGTTATGGAGGATTACTCGGAATCGTTGCAGTTTTCCTTTTCATCTTCTTTTACTACAGAGTTTCTGGAGCGATTGCGACTACAACACTTTGTCTTAACGTCATTTTTGTTCTTGCCGTTCTCGTAGGCTTTGAAGCGACATTAACTCTTCCAGGTATTGCCGGGATTGCTCTTACTGTTGGTATGGCGGTTGATGCGAACATCATTATCTATGAACGGATCCGTGAAGAGGTGAGAAAAGGTGTGAGCTATTACAAAGCCGTTGAAAGTGGTTTTGCTCATGCATTCTGGACGATTATTGATGCGAACATCACAACAGCTCTTGCGGGGATCGCTCTAATTAACTTTGGTACCGGGCCGATTCGAGGATTCGCGGTAACATTATTGATTGGAATTGTTTCGACAATTTACACATCTTATTTTGTGAGTAAGTTATTTTTTGAGTTTTACCTTAATAAGGTTGAAGGTCAGAAGTTATCAATTTAATTAATTTTATTTTTTATAAAGAGGGGCTTTGCTCATGTTTCAGATAATCAAACAAACGAGTATTAAATTTACGAGTTATTTTAAGATGACCGCACCAGTTTCAATTATTCTCGTGCTCGCTTCATTATTTCTTATTCTTACGAATATGCAATATGGAGTCGACTTTAGAGGGGGAGCTGAGGTTCAGGTGAAGTTTTCTGAAACGGTTGGCCTTAATGACATTAGAAAGTCCTTATCTGAAGCCGGCTATAAGGCCGTAGTTCAAACCATTGGTGAAGCTAGTGATAACGAGGCCCTTATTAAGGTTCAGGCCAGTGAAAATGAACTTAATAAGGTTGCGGATGAGGTAGGAGCAAGTCTTAAAACAAACTTTGCAGCAAAAAACCCTGAGATTCGAAAGATTGATATAGTCGGGCCAAAAGCTGGTGCTCAGTTAAGACTGAGTGGTTTTCAAGCGATGTTTTATGCCTTGATTGCCATTATGATCTATATCGGTCTTAGGTTTGATTTTAAATATTCTCCAGGTGCAATTGTCGCTCTTTTTCACGATGTGACGATCATCTTAGGTGTTTATTCACTTGCTGGGATTGAGTTTACTCTACAAACCGTTGCCGCTCTTCTTGCGGTTATTGGTTACTCGGTTAACGACACCGTTATTGTTTATGACCGAGTTCGTGAGCATGAGCAGAAATATGCTGGAAGAGATCTTAAAGAGCATATTGATAATGCCGTTAATGAAACCCTCTCAAGAACAATCTTAACATCAAGCACAACTCTATTTGTTTCGGCTGCGATGTTCTTTTTTGGAGGCGCAGCTCTTCATGACTTTTTTACGGCCATTACCCTTGGTGTCATTATCGGTACTTACTCATCAATCTTTGTTGCAGCACCTGTAACGCTGATTCTTGATAGAGTGAAGTCTGGTAAAGCGAGCTCATCAGCTTCTGGGACAGCGGCCAAGTCTTCAATTTAGTTTTTTGAACAGACCTAAATAACACGACAACTTTTATCACAAGCTCATAACGAGTATGGTGTCATTGTGCTTCTTGAAAGGACGAAAATAGTTTTACCGGTTGAGAAGAGTATCTAAAAAAATCTGACATCTGGAGGCTTTACGCCTCCTAATCCGTTAATAACTTTACGACTGCTTGAAGATTTTCCTAATCTTAATGGTACGCTTTTGATTTTTTTAAACAGTAGTGTTTTTGGCTTAATTAGGGGGAGATCATGAAGCAATTAATGGGAATTTTAACTATTGGATTACTTGTTTTAACAGGTTGCGGTAAGGATAATGAAACTTCGGCAGATACCCCTGTTGATGGACAAAATAATGGCAACAATTCACAGAAACATTTCTGTTCCATTCAAGACCCCCAAGGTCGTAACGATTTAAGAAGAGAAACTCGTTACGTGGTCGATCGCTTTAGTCTTAGAGAAGAGCGTGGGAATAATTTAGGAGAGATGGAAAGAACCAGACTTCGGTTCTCTTTTAAGCGTGGAGTAACTGTCTCTAAACGAGTGAGAAAATATACTTGGGTAGAGAGAGATCCAAATAGAAGAAGAGACAGATTTAATGACGATTTTTTTATCGTCGAAGATAATAGAAGAAGCCCTGACCGCAGACAAGATTCTGTAAAAATGCCTGATTATACAGTTGTCTTTTTCGAGGATGTCTATCGAAGACGTCTAAGAAATGAGCTTGATAAGCAAACGAGGCTTTTTAGAAGGCTTGTTCGCGACAATCCACACCTAAAGCAAAACTCTGGTTATTTTGATCCTGATGAAGCGATCAAGGTAAGGTCTTTTGGTCCAGTTTCAAGTGACCCTCGAAGAAGAAATGAAGTTATGATTGCCTTTCCTTGTAAGGCCTACACAGATGACTTTCTTCTTAAGAAAACAAAGAATACAAATAGACCAAGAAGATAGGATTCGCTTTCTTCTTAATTAGGGTCAATGACGGGAATGCAGCCAAAGCGCCTGTCCGCTGCTGTGATGTCTGTCCCAATTGCACTTGAGACTGGTGCTGTTCCACCGTTTCGGATTTCTTTAATGGTTCTAATCGTAAAGAGAGACTGAGTTGATTTTTTTGTAAAAGGATTGACTGGATCTGGTGGCCAGTAAAAGTGAATGTCTCTTTGAGTTGATGTGATGTTATTGTGTTCAACATGCTGTCCATTATCAAAGTAAAACCAAATCTTTTTTAGTTGTGATTCGCGAATGACCATTAAAACATCATTAATAATTTCAAGTTGATTTGTTTGTGGGAAAACGAAAGTTTTGGGTTCTCTTAGAGCGAAATAAATACCTTCTGTATCGCCACCAATAATATCTTTCATGACTCTAAAGGTTGGGTCATTACTATTATAATGTTCTTCGGTTGGACAAAATGGAGTTCCCCCTTGAGAGATATTGGTGAAGGCCTGCATATAATAACCAGAGATTCCCTCTACTTGATTCCCTGAAGCGGACCCATCAATGCTGATTGATGGTACTAAGGGAAGAGTGATTGGCTGAAAAAGATTGAGACTGGCCGATACTGAATATTCTTCGGAGAGCTTTCTTTCAAGAATATCATTAATATCTCGTTTTCCATTTTTATCGTAATCAAGAAAGCGCAAATCTTTTTTATCCCAGAGTCCAAAGTGGCCCGGAATAAGATTGAGGCGAGGGTAGCTTACGTTATCGTTTCGTGGGTATTTTTGAATATCATGACAAAAGACACTCAGAACTTCTGGAGGAAGTGCTGGTGGTGTTTCAACTCCTGGGAAGTAGTAATACCTTTCGATGATATCGGCTGTGGTGATGTCAGTCGAGTTTTGAACCGTTCCAATAAGTGCTGTTATACAATTGTATTGAGAGATTGCTGTAAATGCGAGTTGAGTTTCAGGGAGAGTGTTTCCATCATTATCTTCAGGGTAATCGTATCTTGTAATTTGTTTTGCTTCTGTTTGAGCGTTTGAACCACTTCCTGTCTCAACGATTCGAAAGATGAAAGGCTTGTTGTAGGGAAGAAGAGTCGTAATGTCGGCTGTAAAGCTATTGCTTCCTGATATGGTTCGAATTTGAAACTCTTGAGTTGTTCCATCACGAGTGGCCTGAAGCTTACAAGAGGGAGAGGAGCCACCATCTTGAATCGTTCTTGTACACCAGTTGTGAAGATTTCCAAAGTCTGGGTTGGCCTCGACTTCAGGATCAAGAGTCACGGTTCCATAGAGAGTTGAGGTTGCAGAACTTGGCTTAGAAGCACAGAAGCTTTGACAGTCTCCTAAACTGTCGTGGCGTCCATCTTTACAAGCACAAAACCCTTCATCAATTTCAATTTTGTTTGTAGGCCTTTTAATAGGAAGACAAATATCTCTATTCTTTGCAACGTCTTGAAGGATGTCTGATTTCTCTGTTGAGGTTAAAGAAGTATCGGGAGTGAGATAAGTCGAGATATAATCATTAACTTTGTTTTCACCACTTGTGCTTGTTGTATCAACTTGTTCAGTAAAGTCGGGGCAGCTCGTAGCACATTCAAAGTTTAAAAGATCATAATTTGATTCAAAGCATGTCCCATCATCTGGATCTTGATCAGATTCACTATTTTCTGTTCCTTCTCCAAGCTCAATTGAAGGTCTTCCTGGGCCACCACTATCGATACCCGCAAGACATGATGCGAGTCCTAAGCCCATTAAGAGCAAAAGAAGAATTTGGTTTATCTTTGCTTTTTTCATTAAATACTTTCTCTGAGCTTTATCGACTAAATAAAATTAATACTTTAGTCACACACTCTTCTTTTATTTTAAGGGGTTAGTGAGTTCTAAAAAAGCTTTAAGATTAAAGCCCTTTAAAATTAGTTAGTTAGAGAGGTAATTTAAAAAATTCACTTTAAAGATTTGCCTAAATTTTTGGGCAGCTTTAGTGGTCGCAGATGACCTATTCTAACAGACTGAAAAAAGGCTGTTTTTTCTCTAAATGTTTGAATTTAAGCGCCGAAAAGAGGGTTGTAAGTTGCTAATAATGTTTAACCAGCATTTTCACTTAAAAGGCAAAAGTGAAAATTACGAGGGGGATCTCATGACTAAGGCGGATTTAATTGCGGCCATTGAAAAACAAGCGAACTTAACTCATAAGCAAGCCGAAACAATTGTTAACATTACTTTTGATTCAATGATTAAATCTCTTTATGAAGATGAAAGAATTGAAATTAGAGGTTTTGGTTCTTTTGCGAATCGAAACTATAAGGCCTATGAAGGACGAAATCCCAAAACTGGTAAAGTGGTAAAAGTTCCACCAAAGAAAGTACCATTCTTTAAAGTTGGTAAAGAGCTAAAAGAAATGGTTGATGCTGGTAAAGATAAGTACGTCATTAGAGAAGCTTAAAATTTAATCTTCTCCCTGAAGTTTAACACCACCTTGGTTATAAAAAGGCGCTATTGGCCAATTGAGAGCAAATTTTTATTTGGCCATTTCTGGCACTACAAATTTTACTGTTGGATTACTATGAATCGCCGTAACTATTCAGCGTGATTTTTGATTTCTATCATCAATGTAGGGCATGTAAATATAAAAACAACAATTGAAAAGATTCAAAAAGAAGAACCAAATGAGATTATTGAGCTATCTGTTGATAGAAGAACTCTACTCACTGGAACAAAATTTTAAATTTGTGAATCAGAAACAAGACAAGTTATAGATCTAAATTTAGAGTTTATCGTTACAGATTATATGTCTCAATACTAGCTTTTACCATATGCTAGAGTTCAAGAAGTTTTTAAAGATCAAGCAAAATCAACAAGAGTTATCCTAAATTATTATAGCTTTGCTCTTGACATCCATGCATTTTTCAAGCTGTCTTTGACATGTGCATGGATACGTAGATAGAGAAATTGAGATCCTATTAAAAAAACATATGGATAATTTTCCCTGTGTGGCCTTATTAGGTGCTAGGCAAGTAGGAAAGTCTACTCTGGCAAAGCGCCATATAAATTCTATTGAAAATGCAGTCTATCTAGACTTGGAAGATCCGGTAGATTTTGCAAAGCTCTCAGACCCTTCAGCTTATTTTGCAGCAAATTCAGATAAGCTAATTTGTATTGATGAAATTCAAAGATATCCAGAAATATTTCAGATCCTTCGAGGACATCTTGATCGAGGACAAAGAAATGGGCAATTACTTATTTTAGGTCCAGCTTCAAGAGATTTGATTCGGCAAAGCTCTGAAACTCTTGCTGGTAGAATTTCTTATTTGAATATCAATCCATTTCAAATAAATGAAGTCGATGATCTTCAAAAACTATGGCTTCAAGGAGGTTATCCTAATTCTTATCTTAAAGAGAGAGAATTTAGCTTTGAGTGGAGAAAAAATTATATCAGAACTTTTTTAGAACGAGATATTCCAAATCTAGGTTTTAATATACCTGCTATGACTTTGAGAAGGTTATGGCAAATGTTGGCCCATTCAAACGGGCAACTACTCAATCAATCTAGAATCGGAGAGTCCCTTGGTCTTAGTTCTACAACAATCAAAAAGCATATTGATTTACTAGAAGGAACATTTGTCATTAGACAGCTTCCTGCATATTTTACGAATACGAAAAAGATAGCGAGTCATAGAATTAAGCTTAAAAGAATGAATGACACTGATCTTTGTATGGATGGACTTAAAGTCATATCCTACAAAGCAATAGCTAAATATATACGCTCAGTTGAGAGTGCATATATCTCCTTGCAGCCGATGACTGTCACTCAATATGATAATGGAATGGAATCATCTTCCTATCAAATGATGACTGATGAAAAAATCCCTTTAGAGGTCAATTCATGAAGGCACAAGAAATAGATCAATTAGTAAAGAAGCTAGAGCCTTATTTTCATGGTTATAAAGCAAAAGAGAATTCCCTGAGCAATGACTCAGGGATGACTCTTTACTTTAGTTCTTCTTGGAATAATAAAACTAAAATTAAAGGCTCAGGAGCTAAAGAAGTCACTCTATCGGCTGCTCTTCTACTAAGCCCATTGATAAAATTGCAAAGGATATCGGAAGAAGACTTCTACCTGATTATAGGGAGGATTTTCTTTCTTATAAGAGAGAACAACAAGAAGCAAAAGAAAAGGAAGAGCAAAAAAAACTAAAATTTAAAGCACTTGAATCAGAATTAGCAGGAAAAACTTATGATGAATACGATGGCCATTGTCGTTATCGAGACACTATTAAACTTGATAATGTTTCCATTATTGAGGCCTATCGTTCAGAGTATAAGTTCACGATAAGCTTAAATTTCAGTAAATCTTTAAAGCTTATTCAGTTACTTAAAGAAAATGACTTAATCCTAGGAAAAGGAAGTTAATAAGCTCATATTGTTTCTAAGTTTTTGTAATCAATAAGGGCTTTAAAAATAAACTTGAAATATATTTCAAGTTTTGATAAGGTATGTTATGAATCGTCGAGAATACGAAGTAAAGCTAATTGTTAACGGTGTTTTAGTCTCTAAAGTGATAATTGACCCTCATTATGAGGAAAAGCACTCAGAGAGTATAAATGATGAAATTATCTTAGAGTTGATTAAGTTTCTTGATGGGAAAGAGTTTGAGCCTGACGACGAAAAACCTCCTTATTCTTATTTTGTCACTGACAAAATAGAACTAAAAGGAAAGCTTTATAAATTAATTTGGCTTTTAGAAGAAGGGCAAATTTATATAGGTATTATTAATGCTTACAGGAGATAAAAATGGGATTTCCAAATAAAGACGAAATTAATAGAGCATTAAAAAAACTAGAAAATGTTGAGGGTTCCTTGGCCCTAAATGACGATGCTTCGACATTAGAGAAGTTTAGGTTTGATATTTGTCAGAAGTTCCTCAAATTTAAAAGGGAGCAAGGACTTACCCAACGTGAAATCGCTGAAAGAGTCAATATTGACGAGGCAACGATCAGTAAAATCTTTAGGCACCGAATTGATAAAATTTCTACTGATTACTTAATAGATCTCTATTTGCAACTTGATTCTAATCTTGATTTAAAAGTTAGTTAGCTTGTTTATCTGATTTAATACTCAAAAGTATTTTTAATTCTTATCTTTCGCTCTTTCTGTAATTTTACAGTAAAGAGCACCATTTTTTTATAAAATTCTGTAAATTACGGCCTCAAACACCCTTTTTTAATCGTTCTTAAAAATAAAGTTTAGACTCATTATATAATCCCTAGGTTTTGGCAATGTCGCCAAAACATACCGTAAAGGGGTTAAAATTATGAGTATTTTAGACCATGCAAAACCAACAAGAATCATTTTAAAAGAAACTATTGAAATTATTTTGAGAAGCTTTCCAAGAAAGCGTGAATAGACTTTAATTTTTCTTTTTCCAGATTTTCTGTTGGCTTTCTATAGAATGGAGGACGGGACCCCGGTGTGCGAAAAGGTTGCCAGTGGCAAGCTTTGCGCATCCAGCGGATGGGACCTATGCGAAAATTTTTGAAAAAAATTGAGTAATGGAGGACGGGACCCCGGTGTGCGAAAAGGTTGCCAGTGGCAAGCTTTGCGCATCCAGCGGATGGGACCTATGCGAAAATTTTTGAAAAAAATTGAGTAATGGAGGACGGGACCGGATTTGAACCGGTGGCTTTACAGTTTTGCAAACTGTCCCTTTGGACCGCTCAGGCACCCGTCCTCATAGAGAACGCCTATACTCCGACATTTCTGATTAGTAGTCAATAGATATACGCTTGAATTTATAGTGATTAGGAAAGTAGTTCATCAAGGGTGAGAAGAAGCTCTTCTTCACTCCAAGGCTTGATGATATATTTATTGGCCCCAGCCTTGAGAGACTCGAGAATAAGCTTTTTATTGTCATTGGCAGAGAGGACAACGAAGGGAACTTCTTTATATTTCTTTGATTGACGCATTGATTTCAAAAGATCGTAGCCGCTATGCTCCGGCATCATCATGTCACAAATCACAAGATGAATTTCGGTTTTCTTCAGAACCTGAGTCGCTTCTTTTGCATTGGTGCAATAGATAAGGTTGCAATCCTTGTCCCATAAAGCGAGATGGTCTTGAACCAAACTTTTATAGAACGACATGTCATCAACAAATAAAATATTATATTTTGTCATATAACCTCGCCTAAGAGCTTAATTCTAGCTTCCAAGGAAAGCAAATGCAATGCAATGATAGTTCCTTGAACTTGACTCAGGTTCTCGGATATTGATAGATTTTACCGTCAATTAATAACGAATTTGATCTTATTCTAAGGGAGAGAAGATGAGACTAATTTCAGCTCTAGCGGCCGTGCTATTTCTATTGAGTTCTTGTGGACCAAATCCAAGGCGAGAGCTTAGTGAATTTGAAAAACAAACTGACCTTTATTGGTTGTTTTCAACTTTTGAACAAAACTATGCTCCACTTGAGTACAAACAAAACCTCCATGGTTTTGATTACGCCACTCTTAAGCAGCAGATTCTAACTGAAGGGATGAATGCTAAGACAAATGAAGACTTTTATCTTGTGGCCCATAAGTTCGTTAGTACTTTTGCAGATGCGCATACTTCAGCAAGACTAACTCCTGCCGGACTTCCTTCAAGGTCAAAGGTCGCTTACCTTGGTTTTAAAGGTTTTAGAGAAGGGGACGCTCTCGTGATTGAAGATCTTCTCCCCACCTATAAATTGTCAAAAGCGAGCACAGGTTACCCTCTTAAAAAAGATGATCGAATTTTAAAAATTGATGGTGAGACATTAAAAGACTTTTACACAAAAAACTTAAGACCTTATCACAACATTGGTTTAGAAGAAGCAAACTACACAGCTTTCTTTAATAAAATCTTTAACCGCTTCAACCTTGAAGGGCCTCTTCCAAAGAAAGATTCTGCCCTTTTAACAGTGAAGCGTGGAACCACCGAGTTTGAAGTTGAACT
>JBMYPC010000046.1:0-22231 GCA_049599895.1 Bacteriovoracaceae bacterium
TTCCTTTTGGAATCTCTCAAATTGGAAAAGCTTTTCGAAATGAAATTACTCCAGGGAACTTTATTTTTAGAACTCGTGAGTTTGAACAAATGGAGATGCAATACTTTGTAAATCCTGGGGATCAAATGGAGCATATGGATGCTTGGAAAGAAGTGAGATGGAATTGGCATCTTAAAAATGGTTTAAGACCTGAGAAATTAAGATGGGCTCCTCACGGTCCAGACAGTCTTGCTCATTATGCGGATGCTGCAACAGATATTGAGTATGAATTTCCTATTGGCTGGGGAGAGATGGAAGGTATCCACTCTCGTACAGACTTTGATTTAAAACAGCATGAAGAGTTTTCTGGAAAAAATCTTCAATACATGGATCAAGTGAACAATAAAAAGTTTTTACCCTACGTCATTGAGACATCTGTTGGTTGTGAAAGGTG
Source organism: Bacteriovoracaceae bacterium (assembly GCA_049599895.1). Lineage (GTDB taxonomy): Bacteria > Bdellovibrionota > Bacteriovoracia > Bacteriovoracales > Bacteriovoracaceae > JBMYPC01. Next base: position 434 of record JBMYPC010000046.1, read on the forward strand.
TCTCCTTGCTATTCTTTGCGATGCCTATCGCTTGGAAAATGAGGGTGACAAAGAAAACGAGAGAGTCGTTTTAAAGCTTGCTCCTCATCTTGCCCCAATTAAAGTCGCAGTACTTCCACTTGTAAAAAAACCAGTCGTTCATGATCCTGCAATGAAACTTTTTAAAGAAATCCAAACTGAATATAAAGCCGAGTTTGATGTCGCTGGCTCAATTGGAAAGCGCTATAGAAGACAAGATGAAATTGGAACACCTTTTTGTATCACTTACGATTTTGATAGTAATGATGATCAAAAGGTGACCATTCGTCATAGGGACACGATGAGACAAGATCGGATCGCAATCGATCAAGTTTCGAAGTATCTCAAAGATCATTTGTAATAATGAGGGCCTTTAAAGGCCCTTTTTTTATTGAAAACGTTTGAGGAGGCGTTATGACAAAATGGGTTTATTTGTTTTCAAAAGACAAAACCGAAGGAAACAAGGAATTAAAAAACCTATTAGGTGGGAAAGGGGCCAATCTCGCAGAGATGTCGAGTTTGGGACTTGCTGTTCCTCCTGGTTTTACAGTAACTACTGATGCCTGCCTTGATTATCAAAAACAAAACAAATCTTTCAACGATGAAATGAGATCACAAATTGAAACCGCTCTTGTCGAAATTGAAAAGATTACCGGAAAGAAGTTTGGAGATTCTGAAAATCCTCTTCTTTTTTCTGTTCGATCAGGTGCGAGAGCTTCAATGCCGGGAATGATGGATACCGTCCTTAATCTTGGGCTCAATGAAGAGAGTGTTAAAGGGCTGGCAAAATTAACAGGAGACGCTCGTTTTGCTTGGGATTCCTATCGCCGATTTATTCAAATGTTTTCCAACGTTGTCATGGGCTTTAATCTTTCAATGCTTGAATCAACTCTTGAAGATTTAAAAGAGGCCAGAAACTATAAAGAAGATACAGAGTTAGATGCTGAGGATCTTGAAGAGCTTTGTGAGGTCTTTAAAAAAATAATTCTCGAAGAATCTGGAAAAGTTTTTCCAACTGATCCAAAAGAGCAGCTATGGCAAGCCATTGGTGCAGTTTTTGATTCATGGGATAATCCAAGGGCCAATAAATACCGAGAGATCCACGAAATCCCACATGACTGGGGAACCGGTGTGAATGTTCAGTCAATGGTTTTTGGAAATCGTGGAGAGACAAGTGGTACTGGTGTTTGCTTTACAAGAGATCCGTCTACTGGAGAGAAAAAGTTCTTTGGTGAATATCTTCTTAATGCTCAAGGGGAAGATGTTGTTGCTGGTATTCGAACTCCACAACCAATTAATGACGCTTCTAAAAATGAGGGGAATCAAAATCTTCAAACCTTAGAAGAGGCAATGCCAGAGATTTTTTCTGAGCTTACTGAAATTTATCAAAAATTAGAATCTCATTATAAAGACATGCAAGATATTGAGTTTACCATTGAAGATGGAAAGCTTTATTTACTGCAGACCCGAAATGGAAAAAGAACAGCTGCAGCCGGAATTAAGATTGCGGTTGATCTTGTAAGCGAAGAAATTCTCTCAAAAGAAGAAGCTCTTTTAAAGATTGAACCCGAAAGCTTAAATCAACTCCTTCACCCAAGACTCGATCCAAATTTTTCAAAGAACATTCTTGCTAAAGGACTTCCGGCATCTCCTGGAGCTGCTACAGGAAAAATCGTTTTCACTTCAGAAAAAGCTCATGAAATGGGATCAACCGGACAAAGAGTTTTGTTAGTCAGACAGGAAACATCTCCTGAAGATATTGCAGGTATGGTTGCAGCTCAAGGGATTCTTACAGCCAGAGGTGGCATGACTTCTCACGCGGCTGTTGTTGCTAGGGGAATGGGAAAACCTTGTGTTGCTGGTTGTAGTGCACTTTTTATCAATCACAAAGAACAAACTTTAACTATTCAAGGCAAAGTTTATAAGAGTGGGGATTTTCTCACGATTGATGGTGCTACCGGAGAAGTCATTGATGGAGAAGTTCCGACAATCCCAGCAGATATTTCTGCTGAGTTTTCAACATTTATGAGCTGGGCAGATGACGTCCGTTCATTAAGAGTGAGAACCAATGCTGATACTCCTGAAGATGCGCAAACCGCCGTAGATTTTGGGGCTGAAGGAATTGGTCTTTGTCGAACTGAACATATGTTTTTTGATGCTGAAAGAATTAATGTTGTAAGAGAGATGATCTTTGCTGAAGATACGCCAAACCGAAAAGCAGCCCTTGAAAAACTTCTTCCTTTTCAACAAGAAGACTTCGAAGGTCTTTTTAAGGCCCTCGATGGAAAACCTGTTAATATTCGTCTTCTCGATCCTCCTCTGCATGAGTTTTTACCAGCGGGAGCTGAGGAAAAAAAAGATCTTGCAAGTTATCTAAAAGTGGATATTCGTGAAGTGGAAAAAAGAATTGATCAGCTTCATGAGTTTAATCCTATGCTAGGGCACAGAGGTTGTCGTCTTGGTGTCAGCTATCCTGAAATTTATGAAATGCAGGTTGAGGCCATCGCAAGAGCTGCTGTTTCAGCAAAGAAAGAGGGTTCAGAAGTTGAAGCTGAAATTATGATCCCACTCATTAGTGTTCAGGGAGAGCTTAGGATTCTCAAAGATGAGCTCATTAAAAAAATCGATACTGTCACAAAAGAATTAGGTGAAACATTTGATTACAAAGTGGGGACGATGATTGAGCTTCCAAGAGCAGCGATTCTTGCGGGAAAGCTTGCAAAAGATGCAGCTTTCTTTTCTTTTGGAACAAATGACCTTACTCAAACAACTTTTGGTCTTTCTCGTGACGATGCTGGAAAATTTCTTCCTGACTACGTGAGAAGAGGTCTGCTGGCAAAGGATCCTTTTGTATCCCTTGATAAAGAAGGTGTTGGATATCTTGTAAAATTTGCCACAGAGGCCGTAAGAGCGGTTGATAAATCTCTACATCTTGGAATTTGTGGTGAGCATGGCGGAGATCCAAGTTCAATTGATTTTTGTCATAAAATAGGATTGGACTACATTTCATGTTCTCCTTTTAGAGTTCCCATTGCGAGACTCTCAGCTGCTCAGGCGAAAATAAAAGAGTCATAAAAGCCTTGGAATTTGCAAAATCGTTTTTTGATTTTTTAGACGGCCAAGAAAAGTTTCGTAATTTCGATTATGGAAGCTTCTCCTTTATTGATTTTAAGAACTCAAAGTTTGAAACTTTTAATTTCTCTTTAAAAGAAAAAGAGACTCTTGATTACAATCCAATTTTTGATCTTGCGAGTTTAACAAAGCCATTAACAATGGGCATGGCCTCAATTATTAATAAAGATCAGATTCGCAAGGAAGTTTTGAGCCTTGTCGAGCATAGAGCAGGGCTCCCTGCTTTTGGAAGGCTTAAAAAAGAAAGCTGGAAGGAGAATATATCAAGTTTTCCTCTTAAAGAGTCTGATGTTCTCTACTCTGATTATTCAGCTTTAAGAGCGCAGCTTGAAATGGAGGGTCTTTTTAAAAAAGACTTTCAAACTCTTTGCCACGAACATCTCGATGAAAAAGTGACTTTTTGGAAAGATTTAACTGATTTAGAAATGGAGATTTGTTTACCTACGGGAGTTCGCCAAGGAAAAGTGATAAAAGGTGAAGTGCACGATCCTAATGCTTACAACCTTGGAGAGTTTTGTGCGCATGCAGGATTGTTTGGTGATATTCATAAACTGTCTGAGCTTTTAGTTAGTTTTAATCAAAAGTTTGATCTTCTTAGATTTCTTAATTCTGCTTCGGAGTCTAGCGATAAAAGGTTTCTTTATGGTTTTGATCGTGTTCAAGATTTAGAGAAGACTCTTGCTGGGAGAGGATGCTCACATAAGACCTTTGGCCACCTTGGCTTTACAGGAACTTCAATGTGGATGGATTCAGAAATTCAGCGCGGCGTTGTGATTTTAACCAATGCAACACAAAACTTTTGGTTTGAGAGGAAGTTTCTTAATAATTTAAGAAAATTTGTTGGAGAATTTGCTTGGAATCTCGAGAAATAGAAAAGTTCTCTGGCAGTGATGTTGAGCCTGTATTAAAATAATCTAAAAAATTTGAGTACTTTTTGTACTCTCGTTTTAGTGCTCCCAGAGTACTTAATAAAAGTAGTCGGAAAATGTTTGAAGAATATTGTTGGACCCAAGGAAAGATTGAGAAAAGCGCTGACAGCATTAAGCGAATTTTTTTCTATCGAATCTGTGGAACAGGAATGGGAGCAGCAGCAACTCTATTAAAACAAAAAGGTTATGATGTTGAAGGGGCCGATGTTAATTTCTACCCTCCGATGTCTGATTATCTCGAACAGTCTGAGATTAAAGTTCAAAAACTCTCTGATGTGACCGATGAATACTTAAAAGAGTTCGATATTGTAGTGGTTGGAAACGTTGTTGCTGGAAAAAGTGAGGACGGTGATCGAATTAAAAATATGCAAGTTCCCTATTGTTCATTTCCTGCCATTTTGGGGGCACTTGTTTTAAAGGACTATCATGTTGTAGGCGTTGCCGGAACTCATGGAAAAACCACAACGACCTATTTTTTAACTCAACTCTTTGAAGCCTTGGGTGAAGAACCAGGATATTTCATTGGTGGAATTATGGAGGGGAGGCCTCCTGCGCGACTTGGAAAGAGTAAATACTTTTTTATTGAGTCTGATGAATATGATTGTGGTTTCTTTGAAAAGTTCTCAAAGTTTCATCTTTATAAAATCAATTCACTTATCCTAACTTCCCTTGAATTTGACCATGCCGATATTTATAACGATGTGGAAGAGATTAAAGACGAATTTCGAAAGTTACTTCCAACACTAAATGAAATAATGATTGGGAATGTGGATTATCCTCATTCATTAGACCTTATTCGAGAAAAAATCGTTGATCGAATTAAAGCCCTAATTCCTTATGGGCAAGCAAGTCACAATGGCCCACAAATTATTGAAGCTTCAGAAAAAGGAACGAAGTTCTTTGTTCGATACGGACAAAACGAAGACCTTTATGAAACAAATTTAATTGGACGACACAATATCGCTAATATCTCAGCGGCTGTTATTTTTGCTTTAACTCAAGGATATTCCAAGTCGGAAGTGAAGGCCTGTCTTTCTAATATCGTTCATGTAAAGAGGCGCCAGGAGTTAAGGGGAAATTACAATGGCATGCCAATCATTGATGATTTTGCTCATCATCCAACGGCAATTCAATTAACTCTTGAAGGTATTGAACAACAGTATCCAGACAAAAAAATCATTGTCCTCTATGAGCCAAATTCGGCAACGGCAAGAAGTAATATCTTTTTACAGGATTATCTTCATGCTTTTAGAAAGGTCGCCCGATTTGCGGTAACAAAGATCAATCGACCAACATCAGCGAAAAACAATAAGACTCTGAGCTTAGAAGAGCTAAATGAAGGTCTTATTGATAAGGGTGTTGATACAATTATTGTAAAATCTCTTGATGAGGTTCAAACCTTTATTGAGACATTAGATCATGAAGATTCCATTCTTCTTGTGATGTCCAATGGGACTTGTCTGGGACTTTGGCAATCAGACTTTATCAAGAACCTTGAGAAGGCATGAAAAAGCTTTTCTCAATAATCATTATTTTTCTAGGATTTCTTTCTTTTTCAAATGAAGCTTATTCATTTAACAAAAAATATGTCGAAAAAAAATATAATCGCTACTTTGATCAACTCAACAGGGCTGTTTGTAGAGGAGGAGTTGAAGAAAAATTTGAGGAACTTTATAAAGACTTTCGAGGTTATGGCTTTTATATTCCGGTTCTCTCTAATGGAAAAATTGATAAAAAGACCATTAAAGAAATGTTACACCTATTAAGAGATAAGATTCGCTTTGTTCAAACGAATCTTAACTATATTGAACAACAGTATTCTTCGAAACAAACAAAGATGGCGATCAAACGCTTTGAAAAAGCTTTAAAGCAAGCGATAGTTTCAAAAAGTCTTAAAAATTTTAGTCCAAGTGAAGACAACAAAAAAAACCATGGAAGAGATTTTAAGAACTTAAGTCTTGAAATCGATAATCTTTATAACCAGATTCCTTTTCTTTTAAACTTTCTATTTCCAATCGATTTTTTTGAACTTCGTAAGCAGTATGATCAAGTTAATCGAGAGAAAGAAACATCAAAGAAAAATAAAATCTATATTACACGAAAAATTTTAGAGGACGGAGCTCAAAACTCTGAACATAGAAGAAGTGATAAATTTTTAAGGGCCCTTTTGAGCACATCGTATATACGTCTCAAACAGCCTGCTTTGGAGCTATCAGATGAGCTTTATTACGATTTAAAAGACCTCATTAAGAGTTTAAAATCTCATCTCAAAAGAAGCCGGGAAAAATTAAAAGAAAGACAAGTTGAATGGCTTGGGAGAACGAAGCTGATTTACAAGTTTTATAAAGAACTCCTTGAGAATGATAATAAGGAAGTTGAATACTTAAAAAAACAAAAACTCGCCCGGAGACGCTTACAAGACTATGTTCAGAAATATCAAACAAAGACTTATAAGTTTTGGAGTCAACGACCAAAGCTATATCGAGCGATTTTTGCGACAGAAACAATTCTTGCCAACGAGGTAGGAAGACTTGATGTGAAAGAAAATCTTGAAAGAAAACTCATCTCAAGAGTTGTGAGGACAAGAACACGAATGGAGGAGTACAACACTCCAAAGGCCAATGACTCTCTTTTTAAAAAAATTAAAGCCGCTGGAATCAAATCGTCTCGTTATCCTTGGCTCAATGTTCTCTTTAAAAAAGGTGAATTTAGTTTCACTTACTATTTTCTTCATGCGTCTCTTCGAAGTTTCTGTCCAGAAAGAACAAGGGCAGGCAGACGTCTTAGAAGTGAAAATGTAAAGATTGCGATGGAAATTATTGCAAAGAACCTGACAACTGAAGCAGTTCGTTATTTCTCGAGAGCTTCAATGGTTGGTCGGATAAAAATGGACGCAATTTGGGATCGATTTGAAAAGCTTCCTGAGATGCCGGGAATTCTTCTTAAGCCAAGTGATTACGTGGTGCAAAAGTTAAAGCAAGGTAAGTACCTATTTCTCTATCAATTCTCACAGGATGGAAAAGACTTCAGAGTGATTGAGCTTGATAATCGAAGATACACTTATGATAAAGCTCGAAATCGCCTCTACGAATACAGAAATCCCTATTATTTCACCTATTTTAAAGAGAAGGTTGTTGATCAACAGCCTTCAAAAGAGTTATAAGTTTAGTCTTATATTTTATTCTTTCGATTGGAGATAAACATGCTTAAGGACTATATTTTCACTTCTGAGTCTGTAACTGAAGGTCACCCTGATAAAATGGCTGATCAGATCAGTGATGCAGTATTAGATGCGATGTTAAAGCAAGACCCAAACTCAAGAGTTGCTGCAGAAACAATGATCACAACTGGTCTCGTTGTTCTCGCTGGAGAGGTCACTTCAAGTGCTCAAGTTGATTTTCAAGAAGTCGTAAGAAATAAAATCAAAGATATTGGTTATGATCATTCAGATAAAGGCTTTGACTGCAATACATGTGCAGTGATGGTAACTCTTGATAAGCAATCTCCTGACATCGCTCAAGGGGTCAACGAAGGTGAAGGAAGTTTCACTGAACAAGGAGCTGGCGACCAGGGTCTCATGTTTGGTTACGCTGTCAATGAAACTGATAGCTTTATGCCGTTAACAATTGATCTCAGCCATAGACTCTCTAAGAGATTATCTGATGTCAGAAAGAATGGACCTCTCGAATTCCTAAGAGCTGATGGGAAAACCCAGGTCTCTGCTGAATATGTTGATGGAAAGCTTAAGAGAATCCAAAATATTGTTGTTTCATCACAACATGCTGATGACGTAAGTCTGTCTCAAGTTCAAGAAGCGATTAGAGCTGAAGTCATTGATCCAATTATTCCAAAAGAATTTATCGATAATGAAACTAAGTTTTACATCAATCCAACTGGTAAGTTTGTTATTGGTGGGCCAATGGGTGACTGTGGACTTACCGGTAGAAAAATTATTGTCGACACTTACGGTGGGCACGGAGCACACGGTGGAGGAGCCTTCTCTGGTAAAGATCCTTCAAAAGTTGATAGAAGTGCTGCCTATGCTGCCAGACACGTAGCCAAGCATATCGTTGCGGCAGGGCTCTCTGAAAGAGCACTTGTTCAGGTTGCTTATGCAATTGGTGTTGCTGAGCCAATGAGCTTTCTCGTAGAAACTTTTGGAACAGAGAAAGTTGAAGTTGCTAAAATTAATGAGGCCGTAAATAAGATCTTTGATATGAAGCCAAGATCAATTATTGAACGGCTTGATCTTTTAAGACCTATTTATTCTGAAACAGCAGCATATGGTCACTTTGGTAGAGAAAGTGCCACAAGCTTCACTTGGGAGCGACTTGATAAGCTAGAAGAGCTTAAGTCTTATTTTTAATGGATCTTATTTACTTCGTCTTACGCCATACACCTTGGTGGTCGGTACCTCTTACAATTATCGGTGCCCAATTCGGTTATACTTTTTGGCTAAAAGATAGGCGAAGGCTGAGCCTTATGTTTTTTCTCATTGCAGCATTTGCCTGTTTGGCCACTGTTTACTACATGTACGCAGGTGGTCCCAATGCGACACCTAGGCATTTTCAAAGGTTTATGAATACTTACTGAAATGCTGCATCGTGTGCCTGCTGTTGAAAAATTGACACTAATTAATTGATTAAGATAGAATAGATTCGCTGCAATGAGAATGCAGCGTTACTCAAAACTGGTGAAAGTAGAGTATGAGGGACTATCATTTCTTAAGTAATACATTTGATTCGGACATTCTGCCGGCGATTGTTGTCGTTGAGGATGATGCAAGCTTTGCAAACCTCACAAAAATCTATTTTCAAAAATTCTTTAAATGTGATGTTTTTGTCTTTAGTTCACCTGAAGAATGTCTTCAGTTCTTAGGAGCTTCAGAGAGTTTTAGAGAAAACAGAAGCTTTTGTTTAGTTACAGATATTTCTTTTGAAGGGAATAGCTTTGATGGACTTCTTTTAATCGACTGGTTGAAAGAAAAAAACTTTAACTTCGTCAGCATTGTTATGACAGGTTTTGCTTCGATTGAAACAGCTATCAATGCAACTAAAAAAGGCGTTTTCCATTATCTTACGAAGCCATTTGATCTCGAGGTTTTAAAGAACTTAGTAGTCGATGCATTTAGGAGTTTAGGGACAACTGATTTTTCACAGATCCTTACTCACGGACAAGAACTTCCCAAAAAATCAATTCAAACCACATCATATAAATTAGAAGAGCCAACTGAAGATGATCTGTTTTGCCAGATGATTGGTCGTAGTAAAAAGATGAGAGATGTTTTTGCAAGAATTCAAAAAGTTGCAAGCTCAAACTCAACAGTTCTCATTAATGGGCCCTCGGGAACAGGTAAAGAACTTATCGCTCAGGCAATTCATAGAGAATCAGCAAGAAATCATGCACCAGTTGTTTCAATTAACTGTGGAGCGATTCCTTCAGACTTATTAGAAAGTGAACTTTTTGGTCACGAGAAAGGAGCTTTTACAGGTGCTGTGAGTACACGTAAAGGACGGTTTGAGATCGCTGATCATGGAACACTTTTTCTCGATGAAATTGGAGATATGCCACTTCTTCTTCAAGTGAAGTTATTGCGTGTTCTTCAAAACCGAATGATTGAAAGAGTGGGTGGTAATGAAGCCCTACCTGTTGATGTTCGGATTATCGCGGCGACTCACAGAGACCTTGAGGCATCTGTCGTTAATGGTGATTTTAGAGAAGATCTTTTTTATCGCTTAAATGTAATTCCTATAACTGTTCCGGCTTTGAGAGAGAGAAAGGAAGATATTCCGCTTCTCATCTCATACTTTCTTAAGAAGTACGCCAGTGCAGATGGCAGAAACAGAGTGAAGTTTGAAGATGATTCGCTTGAGGCTTTAATGAATTATGCATGGCCTGGAAACGTAAGAGAGCTCGAAAACCTTGTTGAGAGATTAGTAATCCTTAAAGGTGGTCATTCTATTAAGCTTACGGACCTTCCTTCTAAGTTTATTGATGGAACGAAGTCTCCTGATTGTTATAGTGATCTTCTTGAACTACCTGAAGAGGGAATTGATCTCAAGCGGACTCTTTCTAATATTGAAGACAGTCTTATTAATCAAGCTTTAGAGAAAACTAAAGGCAATAAGAATCAGGCTTCTAAACTATTACAACTCAATCGAACAACTCTTATTGAGAAGATGAAGAAAAAGAATCTTGCTTTTCATGAGGGGCCTAATCTTTAATTCATTCACATAATTCTTTGAACGCGAGTTGCCTGCGGCGCCTAAAACCTATCGGTTTTACTCTTTAGATTTAATCGCTTCTCGAACAAAGAACTTTAAAACTTGATTTCGTCTGGCACCACCGAGGATTGCCTTAAGGTCTTGATGAATGGAAGGATCGTAAATAAGAGAGTGAAGACTCCCTGGTCCTTCTTTAATTTGAGTCGTGATCTTTTCAAGGTTTTCACTTGTTTTTTGAACCTTTGAAGAGGCTTCAGAGAAGCGTTTTACAGCGTCTTCTAGATTTGAATTATTGAATTTCTCTAGAGATTGATTCAGGTTAGAAGTAAGGGAGCTCATATTGCTCATAATATTATTAAGGTTCTCTTCTTTGACCGGATCGAGAATGGCATCGACTTTTTGTAGAACTCTTGTGGCCACAACGAGAATGTCTTCACCTTTATGAATGAATTGATCAAGTTGGCTTCCTTCTTTTGTGGTGATGAAATCACTGGTTTTTAAAGAAGGTGTGGCATCGGTACCTCCTGAGATCTCAACAAATTTGTCGCCGAGGATTCCCTGAGTTCTAATTGAGACAAAGCTATCTTTTTTGATCCACTGAGAGTATTTCGCGATAATTCCAAGAGTCACAGTAATCTCTTCAACTGAAGTAAAGCTGATATCCGAAACACTTCCAATTTTGACACCTTTCAGTTGGACGTGGGCACCAGGTTTTAGATTTTCAACTTTTGAAAACTTTGCTTTTATTTGAACTTTTGGTGCAAAAAGAGCGCTTTCTTTAGTGATGAAGAAAACACTAATACACATAATGATGCTTAAAGCTCCAACAAAAACTCCAGTAACGATCACTTTATTTTTATCACCTGGTTTCCTGAACATAGTTTCCTTCTTTTTGGATAAATGAATTGATAAATGGATCATCTGAATTTTTAAACTCTTCAGTTGTTCCGTTAAAGACGACCTTGCCTTCATTGATCATGACAATACGGTCACAAATTTCAAAAGCTGACGGTATATCATGAGTCACAAATATTGATGATTGGCCCATGGCCTTAAATCGTTTCATCACTTTGACAATTCTTTGCGTGTTAATAGGATCGAGCCCTGCTGTTGGCTCATCATAAAGGATAATCTGAGGTTCAAGAATGAGGGACCTCGCCATTCCCACACGCTTTTGCATCCCTCCGGAGAGATCTGATGGCATTAAGGACTCACTATTTTCAAGATCGACAAAGTCTAGTGCTGTAATAACTTTTTTTACAATTTCTTCATAGGGGAGATCGGTATGCTCATAGAGAGGATAGGCCAAATTATCAAAGACATTGAGTGAATCAAATAAGGCCCCGCTTTGAAAGCTATAAGAGATTTGAGTTCTGACTTTAAAATAATCTTCTTCTTTTAAATCTTGAATTTCTTGATCTTGAAAAAGAACTTTCCCAGAGTCAATGAATTCAAGTCCGACAATTGAACGTAGAAGAACTGACTTTCCGGTTCCTGAGCTTCCAAGTAATCCTAAGCTTTCACCTTTATGAAGTGAAAAGGAGATTCCTCGATGAACTTCTTTTTTTCCAAAGCTTTTTTTAATGTCCTGTATTTCAAGAATTTTCCCAGACATTATTTCGTCACCAATAGAACAAAGATTTTGCTGATAACAAAATCTGAGATGAGAATAAGTATTGAACTTGTGACAACAACCCAAGTTGTTGCGTTACCAACTCCTCTTGTTCCATCTTTCGTATTTAGCCCTCTGTAGCAACCTACTATAGAAATAATCGCTCCAAAAATACTGGCCTTAACGAGGCCGCTGACATAATCGTGGAATTTAACTGTTTCAAAGACTTTGTTGAAGTAAAAACCGTAAGGCATTCCAAATTCATTCTGACAAACAAAAAGCCCTGCGATAATTGCCATGGCACAAGACAGAGCTGAGAGTAGAGGAAGAGAAATGACCGAAGCCCAGAACCTTGGGACGACAAGCATTCTTATAGGAGAAGTTCCTAAGGCGCGCATGGCATCGATTTGTTGGGTTACACTCATCGAGCCAATTTCAGCAGCAATTCCAGAACCGACTCTTCCAGCGACAAGAAGCGATGTAAAGAGAGGGGCCATCTCCCGCGCGATAGAAAGGCTTACCATTGCTGGAACATACAGAGTTCCACCAAACTTAGCGAGACCGTAGCCAAAGTTAAGAGTCATGACAAGACCCATTGCTACGCCGATGACGAAAGTGATGGAAAGGGATCCCACTCCAATTGAAATGATTTGTTCTAGTACTTTGATCGCATAAAAAGGTCGAGTGAAACTTGCTTTAATAAGTTCGATCACTAGTATAAAAAGATCTCCCGTTACAAAGAGATTCTTTTTGACTGAACTATAGAAGTTTTCAAGAATTTGTGTCATTGAATCTTTGTTCCCAAAAGTATTTTTTCATACTCATTACGATAGCGATCAAAGAAGTGTTTTTGAGTACCTATAAGAATAAAATCATAAATGCATTCATGTTTTCTCACAGTCTCTATAATAAGGTGAGTTTTCACTCCATCTATTTCAGCCGTTGCTATAGTTCGTAGGCTTTTACGACCTTGAAGGCTTGTCTCTTCTTCACTGATAGTCTTTAAGTTATCAAAGCCAGATATAAGGTTTGTTTTGAGGTTCTTTAAAGGAGTTGATTCGTATCTTTTGCAAACAGAGTTGCTGACAAAGATTGTTTCGCCTCCAGGGCTCTTATAAGCATAATCAGCTTTATCTTCATCAATATCATCCCAGTCATCTGGGATGTAAGTGAACTTATAGCTATCGCTTTTGATGACGTCTGGGCTTGAGCTACAGCCGATTACGAATAGGAATAATAGGATGAAGTTGAGCAATCTCATCTGTTATCTTCTTTTAGCGCTTCTAACTTTTGGTTACATTCTGGCACATACAATTACATCTTTAACACTTAAGGTATTGTAATTTAGTACCCGAAAAATTTGTCAAAAAATTGATGGGGAAAGAAAGTTCTAGCTGCAATTTTTTCCTTTTTTTTTTCTCGATTCGATGTAGAATTAGCTTAGGGAATAGATGTCTAGGATGGGATGTCGTAGTTCTCGAAAAAACAAGTGTCAATTTTAAGACACTTAACTTGGAAGAAACAGGAAGTATCTTTCTATGTCAGTATGGTCAATGAGACGCTCTGTCAAAATATTTACTCTTCTCATTTCGCTGATGACTTTCAGTGGACTCCAAGCTTCAATCTTAAAGACTGAAAGAACTAAGCAATACTTTAGAATCAAAGTGAACACTCAAAAAAGTTTTCTAAGAGTCTCTAGAGTAAAAGACAAAATCTTTCTCAAGACCCTTAATACTGAGCTTGCATCGAATCTTGAGCAAGATTTTAAAGCCCTTCAGTATGACCAAAAACTTATAAAGAGTATTAAGTCCTCTCAAGATGGAAACATTTTTGTTTTAGAGATTGCACTTTCTGATGCCGATATCGATTCATTTGATTTTTACCAAGAGCAAGAAAAGTACTTTGCAATAGATCTTTGGAGCAAGGCAATTGCTGATGATAAGGTCCTGGGGGCACAGCAAAAACCAGTAATTAAAGATGAGCCACTTGTTGCTAAGAAAAAAGTAAAGTCTGCTCCTCAAAAAGCACCTGTAAAAAAGAAAGTTCAAAAAGTTTCAAAAAATAAATCCCTTTTAAAGTCATCAAAGAGTGTTGTTAGAACAAAGAAAAAACTCAACTATTTAGACTTTAGATATGGTGCTGCTTTTGTGTGGGATTATGATCCTCTTCTTCCAGAGCATGAATCAGCGATTCTTCTTTCGAGAAAGACTCCTGAGTACTTCTATCCTATTAAAAACAGAGATTATGAAAAGTCTGAAGATGAGGCCCATCTTCAAATTGCTATTAACTTCTTCAGGGAGAAGAAGTTCGGACTTATGCATAAGTCGCTTGATATGTACGTTGAAAAGTATGGTGACAAGAAAAACTCTGAAATTATTGAATACATTCGAGCTATTGCAATTCTTAATGGGAATCTCAAAGCTGGTGAATTAAAGCCTGTTAAGGCAGCAATTGTAATGCTTGAGAATGTTGGCAAAAAGACTAAAGACTACGAGCTTAAAAAAGCAACTTTTCGTTACCTTCAAACCTATTATGACCAAGAAGGAGACACTGTAACAGCTCTTGTATATGCAAAAAGACTTTATGTCGTTAGTAAAGAAAACTATGACTATGAGCAGAGCAAGTTAAGTGTTGAGAAAATCTTGAGCTACATTGCGAAGCTAAATCAAATTGATCACTTAAAGAATTTAGCAGTTGATAAAACGATCTCAAAGCTTATCCAAGGGCAAAAGATTGATGCTTATAAGTCATATGCTCTTCTTTCAACTAATAAAACGACTGAGCTTATCGATCTTTATAAGAGAAATAGAAAGTCATATGCAAAGCCTATACATGAAAGTCTTCTTTTTAACACAGCCGAAGCTCACTTCAGAGAAGGGCAGTACACACAAAGTATTAAGTTGTTTGATGAATTTTTAAAGCATTACTCATATCATGCTTTTTCAGAGCGAGCGCGTTTAAGAATCGCTCTTGCCTATGAGCTTTCAGGGAAAAATATCAAACAAACAATTAATCTTTATAAAAATGCAATCAATAGAGCAAGCCAACAGCTTGTTCAATATGAAGCGAAACTTCGTTATGTTGGTCTTAAGTATTTAAGAAAAGTTAAACCGACAAAGAGCGATAAGGAAGTTATCGTATTTCTTAACAGAAAGAGTACTGAGACTGAAAAGCTAAGCCCTGACCTCGAACAACTTCTTTGGCTTGTGCGTTTGAGAGCTTATGTAAAAGATCAGGACTATGACACGGCCTTAACCTATCTTAGAGCTCTTCCACTTAAAACAATTGCAAGAGTACGCGAAAGGGCCTTTATCGCAGATGGATCAGAGATTATCAGTGGATTTATTGAAAAGAAATTTAATGAAGGACGTGAGCATATTGTTGTTCGTCTTTGGGAAGTTTATGCAAAAGACTATATTCAAAAAGTCGCGCTTGATCCTTATTTAAATTATATTGTCGGAAAGTCATATTTAAGCCTCGGCTTTTTCGATTCTTTTGAAAAGCTTCATAATAACTTCTCAAAACTAGAGAATAATCCTCCGAAGACCTATCCCAATTGGAGAAATAAAGAACGTTCCATTGATGTTCGCTCTCTTGCTGTTGAGCTTAGGGTTCTTTTTCATATCAGAAAGAAAGAATGGTCTAAAGCGAAACAAACGAATGAGACAAAATTTAAGTCGAATCCTAAGTTCACTCTGTATAAAGGGATTATTGATTATCATCTAGGAGAGTTTAAAAGTGCCTCTGACTCACTTGATACGTTTGTAACCTCTGATAATGAAGTCAAACTTGCCGAAAATGAGCTTGCTTTATTTTATGAGGCTTACGCTGGATCTCTCTATGAGCTTAAAGATGTTGAAAAGTATCAAAAGGTCACTAGGGCCATTCTGTCAGACACTAAAAATCTTTCAAAAGAAAAGAAAGTTTTGGGAAAAGTTCTCGAAAGAATCTATTATCTATACCTAGAGAATCTGACTCGTAAGGGTTCAACAGAATCTTTCATGAGTCTCGAGGCTTCTTCAAAACAATACTTAGATTTATTCGATCAAAGTATTTACTCACCCAAAGTGAAGTACCTACTAGGAATTGCTTATTCAAAAAATAAGAAAATTGATGATGCAAAGAAAGTTTTTGATGAACTTATCAATGCACCGACGATATCAAAGAATATTAAGGAGCTAGCTAGAACTGAGCTAACATTAATAAATCTTAATAATAGAAGATTGTAAATATTTCCCTTAGGAAGAGGGTGTAAAGATGACAGGAGGTCAAATGAGTACAATCAGTGTTGAACTTTTTGGTAATGATCCTAAAATTCAAAGAGCGATTCAAAATGCAAGAAATGTCGCTGTAACTAAAGCTTCAGTGCTTATCAGCGGTGAGACTGGAATCGGAAAGAGATCTCTTGCTCAATTTATCCACAACCTTTCAACAAGAGCGGCTGCAGGGCTAACCGTAGTTGATTGTTCTCAAGACGTGAAAACTGTCGAGAATGAGATTCTTGGATTTAGAGAGCCTGAAACAGGTCGTTTCGTTAAAGGTGCTCTCGAAAGTGCAAATGGTGGAACAGTTGTTTTTGCAAACATTGATGGACTTCAAGAAGACTTTCAAAAAAGACTTCACAAGATCTTAAATGAGCTTGAAGATTACGATATTGATGTTCGAGTGATTGCAACAACTTGCAAAAACCTTTCAAAGCTTGTTGGATCAGGAAGATTCTACAGAGGGCTTTATACTCATCTTTCAGCAAATTCGATTCACTTAAATCCATTAAGAGAAAGAGAATCTGACCTCATCTATATCACTGAATCAATCATCAATACTCTTTCTCAAGTTAGTGGAAAAGCTGTTGAGCTTGATCAATCAGCAAAGAATAAAATCTTATCTCACTACTGGACTCACAATGTTCATGAACTAAAAGCAGTGATTGAGTCGTCTGTTACGGAACTTGAAGGAAACATCCTAAGAGAGCAAGACGTTCAAATCGGTGAGAAGAAATCAATCTCAATGATCAATGAAGAAGACAATGAGGGAATTCGCCTTATGTCTCTTAAAGATGCTGAAAAGCTTCTTATTAAGAAAGCTCTTATTCACACAAGTGAAAATAGAACTCAGGCAGCTAAGATTCTTGGAGTTTCGATTCGAACACTTAGAAATAAGATCAATGAATATCGAAATGATGGAAATGCTTACTTCGTAAACCTAAGGTAGATCGAAAATATGAATGTCGATGATTCAACATTAAAAGCGCTGCTTGCTTCATTAAATATGAGGCAGTCAAGGCACGAGCTGATTTCTTCAAATATCGCTAATTCTGAAACTCCAGGATTTAAGGCGAAACGCCTCGATTTTGAAAATGCTCTTGCAAGAGCTCTTGATATTGAAAAAGAGAACTCACTTATTACTGGCAATAAAAAGCATTTTAATGTCGGTGGTGGGGGATTTGATACTCTTCAACCTGAACTTTATGAAGATCCCAATGGGATCGTATCGGAAGATGGCAACACGGTTGACCGTGATGCAGAGATGGCCTTGATGGCACAGAACAAGATTCTTTACGATGCAGCGATTCAATTAATGAATAAAAAGTTTGGTTTAGCAAAATATATTCTCAACAATGAGAATTGATGCTGAGCAAAGGGAGATGATTTGGATTTTTTAACAAGTATGAAAATTTCGGCTTCTGCAATGACCGCTAACCGTAAGCGAGTGGCAACAATAAACTCAAATATTGCCAACGCTCAAACGACGAGAACTGCTGAGGGTGGGCCCTACCGTAAAAAGGTAGTCGTACTTGGTTCTGAGCCTGCAAGAGATAGCTTCTCCGATATTCTTGAAGGAGAAATCGATGCGCAGGCTCAAGAAGTTCATGCAACGGATGTGATCTCACTCGATGATCCACCAATTCCAAAGTATGAACCTCATCATCCAGATGCAAATGAAAAGGGTTACGTGATGTATCCCAATATTAATACGATGGCGGAAATGGCAGATTTGATCAGTGCTCAAAGAGCTTATGAAGCCAATGTGAATGCGATGAATGTTAGTAAGAGTATGGCGCTTAAGGCCTTAGAGCTTGGGCGATAACTGGGACTAGATTATGGCGATTAAAAACGTAAGTGAATTTCAAAAGATGTTCAATAACTACAACACCACTGATTGGGTGAAGTCGAAGTCTTTTGATGATTACTTTAATGAGATTGGAGACGGTCTTGACAACGTTTCAAAGTCAAATGGTTCATCATTTTCAAGCATTTTAGAGAGTAAATTAGACTCTCTTAACGGTCTTCAACAAGACGCGAACCTAGCGGTTCAAAAATTAGTAACAGGAAAAACAAAGAACATACATGAGACATTGTTTGCCGTTGAAAGAGCAGAGATTGCATTTAAAACCATGCATAAAATAAGAAACAAAGTATTAGATGCATATAAAGAAGTTATGCGAATGCAAATTTAATAGGCTTGGAGGATAGTCTTGCAAGAATTTTTAGAGAAAATTACAAATACATTCGTTGAGTTCTTTAACAGCCTTAATACGGGAAAAAAGTTTGCCCTGATCGGGGTGTTTGCCGCAATCATGGGGATCATCATCTCCATTACCATGTGGGCCAGTCAGACTCGATTTAAAACACTTTACTCAGATCTTAATCGTGATGATTCAAAGAAAATTGCGGTCCTCCTTGAAGAAAATAAAATTCCTTATCAAACAAGTAATGACGGAAAAGAAATCAGTATTCCAGAAGATATGGTCAATGTTTGGCGACTCAAGCTTGCAACCAAAGGTGTGACTTTTTCAGGAACCTTAGGTTATGAAGTTTTCGATAAGCAAAGCTTTGGTCAAACAAGTCTTGTTCAGAAAGTGAATAAACAAAGAGCTCTTGAAGGAGAGCTTATCAAAACAATTCTTTATATTAATGGTGTTAAGCGAGCGAGAGTTCATCTTTCGATTCCAGAGTCTTCACCATTTGTGACTGAGAAAAAACCACCTGGTGCATCGGTTGTTTTAGAACTTGAAGATGGTGTGACTCTTACTGAAGGGGAAATTAAAGGGATTGGACATCTTGTTTCTTCTGCTGTTGATGGGATGAGAAATGAAAATGTTGTAATTCTTGATCATCGAGGAAAGAAGCTTTCGGAAAATGTCGGGGATCCTATGACTGCCTATACGGCTAATCGTATGGCCTTAGAGACTAAGATGAACCGTAAGTATGAGCTTCAGATTGAAGAAATTCTTTCAAAGGTTGTCGGGAATGGAAAAGTGAATGCCAATGTTAGTGTCACTCTCGATTTCACAGAGAAAGTCGCGACTCAGACTGAATATGACGGTGAAAACACTGCTGTTCTTTCAGAGGTAGAGAATTCTCAGAAGTTGAATGGTTCAAGGCCTTCTCCTCAAGGGATCCCGGGAGCGAGAAGTAATCTTCCTGGTGAAGCACCACAGCCGGGAATTCCTGAAACTCGAAATGATGTTGATAAAAAACTCACAACTCGAAATTATAATGTTCCTTCAAAAGTGATTCGCTCTAAATCTCCAACTGCGGGGGTCCAAAAAATTTCAGCTGCAGTCCTTATTGATAGTAAAAGAGTTCCTGTTATGGAAAACGGTGCTCCAAAACTTGATGCTGATGGGAAGCAAGTTTATGAACTCAAGGCATGGAGTGAAGCCGATATTGAAAACTTCACAGCAATTGTCGCCTCCTCGATTGGGATCAATGCCAAAAGAGGAGATACAATCACCATCACCAATATGGAGTTTGTTGAAGAAGATTTTGGAAAAGCAGAAGCTCTTCTAAGAGAAAAAGAAAATAGAGAGTTGTTAACAAATCTCATTAAGTACCTTGCAATCGGTCTTACCATCTCACTCTTTTTCTTCATCGTCGTAAGACCATTCATTCAATGGGTTACTGATAACACCGTTGAAACTGTTGAGGATTTCCTTCCAAAAACACTTGAGGAGCTAGAGAAAATTCAGGCAAATCAAAAGCTACCTGGTCTTGAAGATGCGTTACCACAGATGGAAGAGAAGCTGAATCCTGAGAAAATTGAAGGAAACATGCTTAGAGAAAAAATTATATCTCTTGTTGAGAACAATCCAGCTAAAGCCGCTCAGGTTGTTCAAGACATGATTCACGCTCAAGAAGCGGATAAGTCTATCGCTTGATATTGAGTGACAGGATGAAGGAGTAGGAAATGGCTGAAGGCACGCTAGATCCGGAAGTAGAATATTCGTTGATGTCCGGCCAAGAAAAGGCCGCATTACTTTTAAGTTCTTTGGGAACGGGAACTACACAGCTTATCTTTTCATACATGCGTGATAACGACGTTAAGAGAATGATTAATGCCATGTCAAACGTGCGAAAAGCACCGATTTGGATGGTCAAAAGAATCCTTGAAGAGTTTTATACAAACCTAAACGAAGATCAGAACTTACTATTCTCTGAAAACAAAGGTCGTGACTTTATTATTAACGCTCTTGGTGAAGACCGTGCGAAACAACTTCTTGGTCAAATTGTTGATGTGGCCACAAGTAATACTCTTGAATCGCTTGAACTTGTTGATACGAGAACTCTTGCAAACTTCCTTATCAACGAACACCCGCAGACCATTGCTCTTATTGTTGCGCACTTAACGTCTGAGAGGAAAGTTGATGTTCTAAGACGTCTCCCAGAAGGTCTTCAGGCTGAAGTTGTTCTTAGGGTTTCTAATCTTGATTATGTTTCACCTGAACTTATTGCACAGCTTGATGATGTTCTTAAAACTGAACTCTCGACTCTTGGATCAATTGATACAAATCAGCTTGGTGGTGTTGAGCCTATCGCTGACATGCTTAACCTTATGGATAAAAATAGTGAGAAAAACATCATGTCTCGTGTTGAGGAGAAAGATCCTGAGCTTGCAGAAGAGATTAGGAAACTTATGTTCGTTTTCGAAGACCTCGTTTACGTGGACGATCAAGGTATTCAAAATCTTCTTAAAGATGTTGATCAGCAAAAGCTTGTTGTTGCCCTTAAGACAGCTCCTGAAGAGGTTAAAGAAAAACTCTTTAAGAACATGTCAACGAGAGCAGCCAATATGTTACTTGAAGATCTTGAGGCCCTTGGACCTCAGAAGCTCTCTGATGTTGAAAAAGCTCAATCAGAGATTGTTCAAAAATGTAAGGAACTTGAATCTCAAGGGAAAGTCTTTATCTCTAGAGGTGGAGACGGAGACACACTTGTTTAATAGTTTTCAAGTGGCTTGTTAAGAGGGAAGACTGATTATGGAGAAAAAATTTGAAGTCCAAGATTTTGAATTTCAAAGTTTTGAAAATGGTCAACTGACAGCTGCACCGATTAAAGATGTCAATGAAGATGAGATTACGATTTTAAACTTTGAAAAAAACTTCCAGATTGAAACTCGTACAGAAGAAAGCTTAAGAGATGAAAGTGCGTCAGCTTTTTCAAACCAGTTTCGAATTTCTCCGATTGTTAAAAAGCACAGAGGGATCTCTGAGCAAGAAAGACTCGATCAAGAAAAACGAGTTCAAGACCTTGTTGATAAAAAAGTCATGAGAATCGAAAAAGAGGCTTACGAAAAAGGTCACAGCCAAGGTGTTGAAGACGGAAAAAAAGAAGTTTTCGACAGTTTAAAAGTTGAAGTTGATGAAAAACTTGAAGCTCTTGAGAATCTCATTCAAGAAGTTCTCGATACTAAAACAGAGCTTCTGACAAAACAAAAAGATGAAACCTATACGATTATTCGAAATCTCACAAAGTGGGTTGTCCTTAGAGAGCTTAAAGACGACGGCATTTATATTGAGCGTTTATTAGAAAGGCTAATTACAGAAATTCAGACAAAAGAAAACCTTTTGATTCAAGTGAATCAAGAACAATTCGATAAAATG